>CANQBE010000004.1 GCA_947589515.1 uncultured Bacilli bacterium | reverse complement strand
AAATTTTCTTTTAATCCTTTTGGATGTTCTTCTCTTGCAATATCCCTTGTTGCTATTTCACCAATATTTGTTAGAGCTATTTCAATATCAGTCATATTATCTCTTAACGATTCTTTTCTAAGGCCTTTTATTTTTTTATATTCAGAAGCAGTCATATTAGACAAACCTTTATATATTTCGTTAGTTAAAAGAGCGTATTCTAATGGTTTAGTAAGTCCTCCTTCTTTCCATATATCGGTAAGCTTAAATCAATCTACAATACCATTTAACCTTGACTTTATCCATTCATCATTATATCCTTTTTTACGATAATATTCTACCGCTCTATTAACTGCAATTTCAGGATCAAATACTTCATCAATTCTTTCACTTCCTAAATTTGCAAGCCACAGTTTAAATGGTTCTGCTTTATTTGATGGGACGGATTCAATTAATCTTAAAATTCCCTTAGTATCTAATACATCAGTGTTATAAAATTTTCCATCTTTTGCTTTTAATTTCAGTTGACTACATTTTGTAGTCAACTCAGATCCTTCTTTTTTCAATCTTAACTTTAATACAGACCAATATTTTCTAGCATCACTACTATCAGTTAATGCATTTATAACATCAACAACACTAAAGTAATATTCTTCTTTTTCATCATCCCAAATACTTCTTATTTCTTTACCATCAAAAAGATTTGAAATTGTTTCTAATTTATTATTCAAAATTAACACCTACTTTCTTGTTTTTATTAAGGGTTAAATGTCGTAATCACCTTTTCATTTCATCACATAAATTTAACGAAATTTAAAGTATTTTTATCAATTTTTAGCAATTTTAGCCTTTTGTTAATAAAAATGTGTAATTTTGTTTTTTCATGAAAGTCCTTTCGTTATAAGGGTCTCACTATGGGGTTAAATAAATCGTAATCAATCAGTTAATATTTGTTTTATTTTCATTCATTTTTATTACTTTCTATTTTCTTAACAAAACAGATATTAATATAATATCATTCCATATCCTAAATTTGCATCTATTCTTCTAATAAATCCAAATTTTTCATAAAATTTTTCTTTTCCTTTAGAAGCACCTAAATATACTCTTAAACTTGGATTATCTTTTTTTAATACTTTTATTTTTGCTAACAATGTATTCATGATTAAAGTACCAATTTTCTGTGATTGATATTCTGGTCTAACCATTACATCCTGTATATAAATAAAACAGATAGTATCACCAATTAATCTTCCATAACCAATTATTTTATCCTCGTCATAAACACTCACTGAATAAAATGTATGATCCAAAGCTATTTTAGAAATTCTTTCATCATATGCTTTCCAACCAACTAAATCATAAAGTAAATTAAATTCTGAAACATTTTTATTGTTTTCCTTAATATTTATTTTCATAAACTCACCTACAACTAACTAATAATTAAATAGTATTAAATTTTTTTTATCAAATTTCTTTATCAATAAGATATTCTAATAGTATTTTAATCCATTACCTTCACTCACCGTTACTTTGTTATTTATTCATTGAGCACATGGATATAATTTTTTAAATATCTCAATATAAGTATCATCCGAAATGATGTATAAACTAGAAGAATCGATTGCACCAATTTCTATTTCTGCTAAAGGATGTTGAATGGTAGTTTTCTTGTTTTCTTTGATATTAGGTAAAGGATAATTTAATATTTCTTCCTCACTATATTGACTAGGAATGGCCGAAAAAATACCCCAAATCCATTGAAAGTTATCCCTTTTTAGCATTTCTAAAAATTGTTCTGTACTAAGTATTAAATATTCATTCTGCATCAGTAAATTTTGATAAATTTTCATTTGAGGATATGCTTCGAAATCAGTAATTAGCCATTGATAATGATGATTAATATGAGCAATGGAATAAATTAATTGATATAGATATGTATAGTAATTTTCATCATGGTTGGAAATTATTTTTTGCATTTTTTTACTCCTTAACATCATAGTTTTTGTAGGAAGTCAATAATATTTTCTACATGAACTATTCTATTTTTTCTTTTCTATTTATTTTGCTAATTTTTTAAGTTGATTATTTTAGTAACAACTAATAATCAGTTATAACATAATACCAATTATCTTGTAATTTTTCAATACTGATAATAGGATGACCAGTTTCATGTTGTTGAATAAATTCTTCATTTCCAGTTGAATAAATTAGTTCTTCAGATCCAGATAACATTCCTCTAAATACCCAAAAGCCAATCATTTGATGATTAGTATCATTTTGATATACATGGATTTCTCCACTAACGGAAATCTTTTTATATTGATTTGGTAATACCACATTACCAGAATCATCAGGTTTGAACTGACCATCTTTTACCATGTCAATCACTTGTAATCGTTCATTTTTATATAGTTCCAATTCAAATTTAACTTTCATCTTAAAAAAAGGAAAGAATATCACTAACAAAATCGTTATAAATAATATGATGATTGAAATTATATCTAAATAATTCTTAGAAATGATGTTTTTGACAGATACAAAGAAACAAATAATCCAACCAACAAATAATAACAAGATGGGCACTAAAGATAATAGAAAGAATGAATCAATTAATTCAGCACTAAACCAATAATTAAGAAAAGTTAAGCACATAATGAGGATAGATAAAATCAATGTTAAATATTTCTTCATAGTTTTCTCCGTTTCCATGAAAAGTATCATAAGTATATTGATAATGATATTATACAACGCATCATGTATATAGAAAAATAGAAATTACTATTTGCTAAAATATAATAAACATTACTGTTAATAATTTTAATATATAAAAAACTACCAATACTAGTGAATGGTAGTTTAAAAATGAAATCTTATTAAATATTGCTTGGTCGTATTACAATAGTAGAATTGATATTACTAATAGACAAATCTAATTGATAACCTTCTTGATCATCAAATGTTATTTACTTCCAAAATGCTGAAATGGATAAATGATAAAAGTAGCTTTCCCTAAAATATCTTTTTTAGGTATGACACCAAGTATTCTGCTATCTACTGAATCTGTTCTATTATCTCCTAATACATAATACATATCATCCGGAATAGTAACCAAATCAAAATCATAAGTAACATCACTACCATGAGAATCTTCCATAAATTTACCATTAATATAAAGTTTATTATTTTGATATTGAATAGTTTCACCTGGAAGTCCAATTACCCTTTTAATAATTTTTGTATCACCCACTTGCACCACTACAATATCAAATCTCTGAATTCCTTTTGTTCTCATACTTAGTTTATCTAAAATCATAATATCATGATCATGAAGAGTATCTAACATACTGTCTCCATTCACAATAACAGGAGTAAAAACAAATATTTTAATAAGAACAACTACTAGAATAATCACAACATAAGGTAATACTTCTTTGACCATTTTTTTATTCTTTTCCATCATAATTCCTCAAATGAAAAAATAAGGCGGAGCCTTATTTATTTCTTCTTTCTTTAATTCTGTATCCGCCAGTTAAATCTCTTAAGAATGTTAATTTAGCACGTCTAACTTTACCTTTCTTAACAACTGTAATACCAGCAATTTTTGGTGAATGAATTGGAAAAATTCTTTCTACACCAATACCTGAAGACATCTTTCTAACGGTAAAAGTTTCACTAACTCCTCCACTTTTACGAGAAATAACGATTCCTTCAAAAGCTTGAATTCTTTCTTTGTTTCCTTCGATGATTTTTACATCTACTCTTACGGTATCCCCTACACGAAATTCTGGAATATTAGGATTTAACTGTTTTGCTGTAATTTTATCAATTACATTTGCCATACGATATCTCTCCTTTCTTGTTTTTACAGTAATCATATCAAACAAGTAACATCGGATTACTAACGAGATAAATTATAACATAAAATATTCAATGATGCAAATATTTTTTATTTTTTATTTGAATGAGTTAACTCTTTAATTTTCTTTTTCGTTTTTCTAATATTTTCAGAATTTTCTATATTAATTATGGTACCCAAAGCACCACTAGCAAATAATGAACTAACAAGCCATTTCAATATATCATTTGCTTTTTTTGAGAAAGAAGGCTCTACTTCATAAGAAGTATCATCAATCATTTTGAACTCAAAATATCCTTGCTTTTCAAGTGGTTCTGTTTCTTGTGATTCTATTATATATTCGCCTGAAGAAGATAATAAATCAATTGCTTTTTGCCATTCTTCTAAGCTTACATTCTCATTCATAAGATTTTCTAAATCCATAATTTGATCTTCTGTAAGATTAATATTTTTCCTAGCTCTACACCAAATATCTCCTACTTTTTCCCAAGCTGAATATAAAACTAATCTTTCATCTGATTCAAGCTTTGTTAGAGTTTTTAAATATGAGTCTTCTTTTTCTAATCTAGTAATTTCATGATTTAAACTAGAATAAGTAAGCTCATCATTACTACAGTATGTTACTTTTTCATTTACAAATGGCATATAGCAAGAATCAGTTTGCTTAGCTAAGTAACTAAAACCAATAGTGAATAATATTGCAGGAAATGAATAAAAACATAATTTTTTAATGCCATATTTCTTATTTAATTTTTCTAGTTTTTCTAGTTCTTGTCTTTGTTCTTCATTTAAGTAACTAATATCTTTCTTTTTCATCGAAAATCCCCCTATCAAAAATCATATTTACTATATCAAAAATTACTAGTATTGTAAATAACTTTTAAAAAAATAGTCCAAAGACTATCTTATTTTATCCAAAAGGATTAATATCCATATCTCTTCTATTTCTTTCTATCTCTTGTTTTGTTATTTTATCTAATTGTTAATCGTAACGTTTAGTATTTTATTAAAATAATCTTAAGTATTATGAATTTCTTCTATCATCTTATTGACTTTTTTAATTGTCTCTCATCTTGATTCCTTTTTTTCTTCTACTATCTAGATTTACCTTCTATACCATTAGAATACATATTCTGATAATTTTGCTCTAAATAATATAATCTTACCTTTAATTCTTGCTCTAAAATATCTAATTTTTTATCCATTAAATCTGCTTCTTCTTCATTTAAATGTTTACGATATTTATTGAATAATTCTGTTCTTAATTTATTAACTTCATCTAAGCCTTGACGATAAGCAGTACCAGTATCATCATCAGTTTCAAAAATAATATTTAATAACTGTAATAGTTTACGAAACTTTAAATCCAATTTCTTTTTGGCTACCTTTTCTGCTAAAGAAGGATTAATAATTACTACTTTGTTAACATTAATAGCATCTTCAATCTTCATACCCTTTTTAGGTGATAAATCATAGCCTTCCATTTTATCATATTCAAAATAAGTAATGGTCTTATTATTTTTTTCTTTTACCACAAAATATTTTTTATCAGCCATAAACTACCACCTACTTTTCTAATAAATCAGGTCTTCTTTCTTTAGTTCTATTATAACGCGAATTTTTTCGAAATTCATCTATTTTTTGATGATTTCCAGATAAAAGTACTTCTGGCACTTTCATTCCTCTAAAATCTTCTGGTTTGGTATACGTTTCATAATCTAATAATTGATCATTAAAACTATCTACTAAATGACTTTCTTCTTCAATAACTCCAGGAATTAAGCGAATGATAGAATCTGCTAACACCATAGCTGGAATTTCTCCTCCAGTTAAAACATAATCGCCAATGGAAATTTCCAAATCGACAATTTTGCGAATTCTTTCATCAAAACCTTCATAATGACCACATAGAAAAATTAAATGTTTTTCTTTTGATAAATCATAAGCCATCTTTTGTTCATACTTTTTTCCATCTGGTGTAAGCATAATGACTGTGCTATTTTCTGTTTTAATGGATTCAATACAATCGTAAATAGGTTGACACATCAGTACCATGCCATTTCCACCACCATAAGGTGTATCATCTACTTTATGATGAATATCCTGAGAAAAATCACGGAAGTTAATAATATTAATTTCTACTAATTTTCGATCGAGTGCTCTTTTCATAATGGATTCTTGAAAAACAGAAGTAAACATTTCTGGAAATAAAGTTAAAATATCAATTTTCATTCAAACATCCCCTTAATTGGTGTAATGGTAAGTGCTTTTTTTTCTAAATCAACATTAGTAATAAATTCTTTTTGATAAGGAATAAAAATTTCTTTTTCTAAATAAGTAATAACCAAAAATTTATTATGACCAGAATCACGAATATCCGTAACGATTCCCTTTTCTTTTCCATCAACTAATACTGTTAATCCTAACAAATCACTTTCTAAGAATTCTCCTGCTTCTAACTTTAAATCATCCTTTTTCACGTAAACATATAGACCTTTATATCGTAAAACTTCATTAATATCTGTATAACCTTCCATCGTAATCATTTCAAAATTTTTATGATGACGATAAGTACGAATCACTTCTTTTTCTTTTTTTCTACCAATATAAATAGGCATACCTGCTATAAAGACTTTATCCTTTTTTTCAAAATCAGAAAGAATTCGAATTTCTCCTTTCAGTCCATGTGTATTCACAATTTTTCCAACATAAATAAATTCTTCCATTAGTCCCTCCTATTTAATTCATATAATAAAATACTAGTAGCAATACTTACATTTAAACTTTCGACGTCTTTATCTAATTCTATATAAATAAATTTATCACATAAGTCTAAAATGTCTTCGCTAACTCCTCTACCTTCATTTCCCATAATTAAAGCATATTTTTCTTTATCACGATTGGTTAAAGTACGAATATCTTCCCCATATTCTACCCTTGTACCATAAATAGGAATATCTTTTTGTTTTAGTTCTAAAATGACTTCTTTTAAATTACGAGAAATAATTTGAATATGAAAAGCCATTCCTTGAGTAGCACGAATTACTTTGGGATTATAAAAATCAACCGTTTCATCGCCTAAAATAATGGTATCGACACCAAATGCTTTACTACTACGAATAATTGTTCCTAAATTTCCAGGATCTTGAATACGATCAAGGAGTAATAATTTATTTCCTAGTTCTTGTTTTTCTTCTTTCTTTTTACAGATTCCTACGATATAACTAGGAGTATCCAAAGTAGAGATTTTAGCTAAAATTTCTTTGGTTACTGAAGTAATAGGAACATCTAAGACCGTAACAGAATCTTCTTCTAATAAAATTTCTTCTAATAGACCACTACGATAAGCTTCTATCACTAAATGTTCTCCTTCTACTAGAAACTCTTGATACAAATCACGATATTTTTTTTCTTTTAATTTCATACATTTTTTTATTTTTTCATTTTCTAAACTCGTAATTAACATACATCCTCCTAATAATTTTTCATGATTTTGCGAATTTCTCTATAATTTGGATAATTTTCTCCTACTACTTTCCAAAAACGATCAGAATGATTCATTTCCACAAAATGAGAAAGTTCATGAACAATCACATAATCTAAACAAGAAATATCTTTTTTAATAAGTTCTAAATTTAAAGTAACACGTTTTAATTTAGAATTGCATACTCCCCAACGCGAAGTCATTTTCCGAATCGTAAGGGATGGATAAGGTATTTTACGATTAAAACAAGAATACCAATAATCTAATCTTTCTTGAAAAATAGAAAGAGCCTGTTTTTTTAACCATTTATCTTCTTCAAAATTACTTGGTACAAAGATTTTATTTTCTCCTAAGACAACATCCTTACTATTCATTTTTACGCAATCATATTTTTTTCCTAAATAATAAAAATCCTTTTTTAATTCTTGTTTATAATTCTGTTTTTGATACATTTTAATAATTGATGACATATTTTCATCAATTATACTTTTAATTTTACGATCACTTACCAAAGAAGAAGTAGTAACATAAAGTTTTAAATCTTCTTTTACTCGTAAATAAGTATTTTTATTTCCTTTTTTCTTTACAATAATCACTTCTACTTGTTTACCATCGATATCAATAAACATCTATATCACCACTTTAATTATTAAGTATTTTATCATAACCAAGTAAAAATTACTATATTTTGTATAAAAGTTATCGATATCTACCACAATATAATTGAAAGGAGAATTATATGAATATCGACATTAGAAGTCATATTATTAATAATTTTAAAGGAGATGACATCAATGTTTTAAGAGATGCCATTGAAGAAAGTATTAAAAATAATGATGAAATTACTCTACCAGGTATGGGTGTCTTTTTTGAATTAGTTTGGCAAAAAGCAGATGAGGATATGAAAAATAAAATTCTTAGTATTTTAGAAAGTTGTGTAAAGGGTGCTGAATAATCACCTTTTTCTTTTTTTTGTATTGACAATCTAAGAATATTTATTATATAATCTAATTGTTCATTTGAGCAACTGCTCTGTTAGCTCAGCTGGATAGAGCAATGCCCTTCTAAGGCATCGGTCTGGGGTTCGAATCCCTAACAGGGCACCAGATAGTTACCAAACTCGGACTTTTATAGTTCGAGTTTTAAAATGGTCGAATTCATGATATAATTTTTATAGGTTGAATTGATATTGTCAATTTAGAAAACACACTTGCATATTGATAACCAATATGCAAATTTAAATCAGATGGGAGATAGAAAATGAAAAATTATTTTGAATATAAAATTATAAAACAAAAGGATATGATGAAGGAAAGGTCTGATCATAGACCAATAATTATAGAGATTAATTAGACAGAAAGTTGTAAATTACTACATTATTCGCACCATTGGCATTTCTGTTCGAACTTTTTCGAACTTGATATAGAGAACTTGCCAAAAGTTCTTTTATATGTTATTATGTATTTGTCAAGGAAACTTGCATAAAATAAAAAGGAACATTCAATATTGCAGTGTTGAGTGTTACCCAATAATTTGTGTAGCACCTAATTCAAACTGTTTGAGTTAGGTGCACTTTTAATTTAGAATTACGAAAAGTAATGCTATAAGTAAAAGGATGACAACGATTAAAGCAAAGATTAAAAAATCTTTCTTATTCATCAGCATCACCTTCAATCTATAAAGATAGAGGCAGCACCCAACTATTAAATGTTCCTAATAAAATATATCAAACAAGCGTTCTTCATTTAACACTTTTGCACTAAATTTATGATAATTTAGAAAATACGCTTGCATATAGAAAGTTAAATATGCGCGTTAGGAGGCCACATGAATATTCAAGAAATAAATAATTTCATTCAACAAGAAAAAAATAATCATAGTATAAACGTTAAAGATATAAGTGATGGGCATCATACCTTTGGAGAATTATATAAAAATAGGTTGATTTTATTTTGTACTTTATGTAATTGCAATCCCGATATATCTTGGAAATCCAAAAAACATTTTAATGAAGAAACAGATCCAATGTTTCAAGGCGATTTTATTGCTGGAATTAATACACCAGAAGGAATTGCAACATATCACATTAAATTAGAATTTTGGGATTTATTTCAAATTCCCGAAATTGAAAGAGCACCAAAATATGATAACTATGATAATGAAACAGTTTTAAAAAGAATCTATTCTTTATCTAAAAAGTATCAATAATTGTGCATTTGTAGAACACTATATTTTCTATTTAATAATATCTTTTCGTAATTTTCAATACTTTGGAATCTCCAATAATATCTTTACTAGCAACTAAGACATTTTGCCAATATCTATTTTGTAAAAAATTACTAATAATGACTCTACCCTTTGGTCTCGAACAATGAATAAAATAATTATCATTTAAATAAATTCCACAATGTCCAGGATATTTATTATCTTTTTTGGGAATTGTATCTTCTAACGATTGTCTATGCAAAAAAACAATATCTCCTTTTTTGAGTTTCTTTAAATCTTTGTCCATATCATTTTCTGAAAATAATTGGAGATTTCCATACATACTTGTCATCATTTTAGTTGTAGTAGACAACCCTATTCCCTTTTCATATAAATTAATATTTAAAATTTCATGGTATACAAACCATACAAAACCGGCACAGTCAAAAGTATCTGGACCATGCATATTGTATTCATAAAGTTTATGGTATTGTAAACGAGCTAAGTTTTCAATTTCCTGTCTAAGTTTCAATTGATTAATATCTGCTGTAATCACTCCTATTTTCTCTGATTTTCATCACTATATGATTTTGTCCTATATATGATATAGAATGATATGTCATATTTCAAATTTCGAATTCTCTATCATTCAAAATTCTGATCAATCTTAAGAAAGATTTTGAAGCATACTTCTATATTCTACATAAGATTGATATGAATTTTTATTTTTAGTTAATATTTTTGCTTGAATAGTACTTTCATTTCGATTCTTGATTCCTTTTATCACCTGTTCATATCGATCAAAATCATCCATATGATTCAATACTGCCATAAAGGAATGAAAATATGTTTGGAAATCCATACCAAGTGCTGTAATATATAAATCGAATAAATCTTGATTTTTTCTAAAATGCAAATCTCTTCTTAAATGAAATTGATTGATTTTTTCTGTAAATTGTTTCGAAGAAGCTATTTGATTTAACTGATAGTTTTGAATACAATATCTCATATAGGATACCTTTTCTACAATATCAAATAACTGTAAAAAACGATTGGTAGCTTCTTTTCTATAAATATGATTTTGAATTAACCATAATAATAAATGAAATTCATAGAAAAAAGATTCATATTCACGATAAAAATTAGTGAAAATCATTTGAGAATTATTTGACATTCTATATAGATGTCCCATTTCGTGAGCAATAGATGATAACATTTCCATATCATTACTTTTCTTAATGCGTACAAGCATTTCTCCATCTAAAGAAACAACATTAGATAAATCAGTATTTGGATCAAAAAGCACATAATGACTATGATCCATAAAGATATCTTTATATAATTGATAATGTTTTTCATGAAATTGGTCTTTTATAAAATCGCCAACAATTTGAATAGAATCAGTTGCAGAAATAGATGTGATAGCCCGTTCTATTTTTAATTTAGGTAGTTTTAAAAAAGATAACGTGATTTCATCTATTTTTTCTTGTTCTACTACTGGTATTGGATAAGAAAAATCTTGTTGATAGATTTCTTCTACAAACTGTTTCATCGTAATATCAGAATCTATCGTTTCGCCTGTTGAAAACAAAAGAATAGTAGTAAGATAATCACATAGATCGATATCTTCTTCTATTTTTTTTCGTTGCTTGATATTTTCGGTTTTTTCTAATTGTTCTTGTAGATTTCTTTTTTTAAATGCAAAATATTCATAATCCCATCCTGTTTTCATATGAAATCACCTCTTAAAAGAATGCCCATATTATATCACAAATAGAATGAATTGACAAGGATAGCAGCAATTTTAATACTTTTATAATTGATAAAATGAAAATTCAATGCTATAGTAATAAGATATAAAAAATGATGATTCCATTTTGGAAATAACGAGAGGTTCATTATGAATTATAAGGATAGCAATTTTTTATCATTCTGTAATATCGTATTAGATTTTACCTATTTTCTTACTTTACTTCCCAATAAAAATAATCTATCACTAATTAACGGGAAAACTAAAAAGGAAATGCCATTTACTATACAAAGTGAAAATCCATATGAATTTGGAAGAAAAATATCAGAAATTGTATATGAACATTTACATAAAGGAAAGATTATACTTGCTTCCGAACACCAAAATTATGATTTCACCTTTACTCCAATTTCTTTTGAAAGTAAAATTACACCCAATAATAACCTAATAGATTTGCTATCTGAAATTATGATTCAATATCAAAATTCCTTTTTATCTGAAAAACAATGCATTCATTTTCAAGAAAAAGCAAAAAATTTTTTAAAATCGTATAAAGAAATAATAGAATATAACCATGTTTTTCAAATACCAAATGAAACATTAACCAATTATTTAAAGTCTTATTATGATTTATTAACCAATTTTGTTTGTAGTAAAGATTACTATTTTGAAATTTCTCATGATATCTACAATCAATTTATAGATAGTCTATTGTATCAAGATACCATCATCAAAAATAATATATTATATTTTACTTTTTCTCATCCAATATGTCTTAAAAATATTCAAGACTTCTATTTAGAAATTGGTAAATATCAAAAAGAAATCCAAACAACAGCCATTGAAAAATCAATTCATATTATCTATAAAGATATCTTAATCAAAAAATTAAAGAAAAATTTCTCATGGAATGTAATATTTCAAAATGAATTAAAAAGTGCATCATTACAAAATGGAGATTACGTAACAACTACTAACTTAAAAAATAATAATGCTTTGATTTCATTTTCTATGATATATGATTCTATTTGGAAACAATTAAAAGAAGATTACCAGAATCAAAAAATAACTGTATATTCTATTTCTATAATAGGAGAATTGGAAAATATTAATATGCAGGAATTAACAGAAAAATTAAATCAAAAATGCCAAGAAAATAATATGTCGATTACTTGTCAAATTCATTCATATCATACAGTAACACTTTTCAACAAAAATTATTTGAATCAAATTTTATTAGAAAGTGATACCTGCTATATTTTTGAAGATAATAATTGTTACCAATATCTAATAAAAGAACAAAATGATAATATGCAAGATTATGTTTTTAGAGAATATACAGAAAGTTTAAAGAAAGTTTGGGAAAATTTTAATATGACTCAATATAAAAAGATTCCTGCTTTTTATGAATGTAATTATTATATACAATTCAAACAAGAAATAATTAGTTTCTTAGAAAACAAGAAACCGGTACATTTTTTCTATCATCCATCCTCTTCTGAATCAAATATAACATTATACAACTTGCTACACAATGACTTCTTAGTAAGAAAATATTCTAATCATATGATAGAAACTATTATCAATACAAAACAGAAAAATCACCAAGAAAAAAATCAGCAATTTCTATTTTCCTTATCAGAATTTTATAGAAATTTAATATCTGATGATGCATACTTTCAAGAATTTCAATTAGAAAATAAACTATTATTAGATTCAGTAATATGCATTGATTATAGAAATCCAAACACGGCAAATTACGATTGTTTTTATACCAATCCAAATCATCAAAATGTTGAGTTTTTAAAAAAATCTATCGATAACAGATTTCTTGGTTTATTTCAAGAAACAAAGTTAACAAACAATAAAAGAACTCCACTCCAAGAAGCCTTATATTCTTCATTATATAATTTATCTACTAACTTTGATGAATTACTTTTTTCTAATATGCTTTGCGGAATGAATGATTCTAATAATAATATAATACCATTGGCCTTTTTAAAAAATAGTGGCGTAATAGAAAATGTAATAGCAAAAGCAAAAAAAGACTTTTTATATAAAAATTTATATGATCTATGGATTCCCATTTTTAATATTTCCTCAGATTCATACACACAGCAACTCCTATTAGAATACTGGCTTAGCAACTATCATTTAGAAGATAAAAAGGATTTTTTAGATATCATCTTAAAATCGTGTCATAATTTTGATTTAAACCAATCATATTTAAAGAAAAATACGCAAAAAATAAAATCAAAATAAAAAAAGAAAAGTATAAATTTTCTTTTTTTATGATTTATTGGTCGTTACAATATTTTCTCCTTCTACTTGAAAGATGACACTTTTAATATCATAAGTATCAAAAACAGATTCTGCAATCGTATAAGTAACTTCTTCTAATAATTTATCATTGGTAAAAATACTATGATTAAAATTTAAAGTCATAATCTCATCTTCTATTTCATAGTTAATTAATTCTGTATTTTGATTTAATAGAGATACTAAATTAGATTCATAAATATAATTACTAGACAAATGATCAATGATAATATTAATTTTTTCTCTATCATCATTTAAATATTTAGTAACCGGAACATAATAGCGATGATTATTAATTTCATCAATATAATACAAAGTCACTTTTTGAATACCATCTAAATGATCAATATCAAATACTTTATTAATACCAAAGTTTCTATCTAGTATTTCTGGTAATTTTTTCTTAGTTTTAGGAAGTTCTTCTAAACGATTTCCTTCTACTTGAATCGTAATTCCAGCAATATCATCTAGATTGATAATACTATAAGTAATAGCCTCTATTAGTCTTTCTTCCAAATCAATAGATATGTCTAGTAATTCTTTTGAAAAATCAAGTACTGCCACCTTATCTTTAATTTCAACCGTATTTAATTTCGTGTTAGTAGGAATAATACCCGATAATCCATTTGGAATTTTAGTACTTTTTTGAATCGTTAAATAATCAATAATACCCCTAATTTTAGCATCTAAAGTACTTTCTTCTAATAATACATTCGTTTTGACTAAATAATGGTTCGGTCCTAATAAATAAATTTCATTAGTACCTAAATTGGACACATATTCAATATCCATTCCCGCATTTAAATAATTATCATGACTATTTATTTTTTCAGGAATAATACAAATCACAAAAACAATCAAGAAAGAAAATGTCGTAATCATAATTTTTCTAAGTGCTTTTCGCTTTAACATGTAATCACCCTATCTAATTAAACATATGAATGATTTTAAAATTTAGAATTAGAAAAAGAATAAACTTTCGTTTACTCTTATAATTCTATTTCTTTTAATTTTAATAACTCAACTACAGCGACTGCTCTTCCATTGACTCCTAATTTTTGAATGACATTAGAAATATGATTTCTAACTGTTTTTTCACTAATTCCTAATTTTTTCGCAATATCTTTCGTAGTTTTATTCATAATCAGTAAAGAGAAAACTTCATGTTCTCTTTTGGTTAAAATTTTGGTATTCACATTTTCACTCCTCTTGTTTTTTATCACATCATTACTCATAGTATTGTATGTAAAAAGAAAACAATGAGTTAGTAAAAGTGCCCACCAACTATTTTTCAAATTTAACCGTTATATATACTTTATCTTTAAATTCATTTTGAATCGTTTTCATAATATTATTAGCTAAAGCAGTATCATGCTTTTCTTTAATAGCAACTACTTTAATCTCTTTATTATCAATTTTAATAAAACTATCCAAACCAAACTCTTTCTTTAATTTCTGTTCTAATACTTCTTCCTGTCCTTTTAAATCTGTAATATATTTAATTTGCTCATAAGCATTATTTTTTTCTTCACTAGTTGCATCTTCACTCGTTAATGTACTTCGTAAACTTTCTAATTTTTGACTTCTTTCTTCTTCTAAATTAACGCGCATTGTAACTAATAATTCACTTTCTTCAATTGTTACTTCGGTATCATCTACTTCTCCACTAGTAGGTTTCGCAGCAAGTTGATTACTGTTATTGGTAAGTAAAAGTTCATTAGGCATCGTAATATAATACACACTAAGTACAAGTATTAAACTGAATAATGTTAAAAACCACAAACTCTGTTTATTAATCATAATCATTTCTCCTTCAGTAAAGATTATGATAAAAAAAAAGAAATATGCATGATAAAGATTTACCCACAAAAAAAAGCATCTCTTAAGCACGAGATGCATATTTACCATCTTTTGTAGTAACTAAAACCGTTTCTCCTTCTTCGATAAATAATGGTACTTTAATAGTCATTCCATTTTCCAAAGTAGCATCTTTCATAGCACCAGTAGAAGTATTTCCTTTTACAGCTGGTTCAGAATGAGTAATGACATATTCAATCTTATCAGGTAAAGCAAGACCTAAAATTTCTCCTTCATAGAATGTAATATTTACCATTAAGTTTTCTTTTAAAAACTTAGCATCATCTCCTAAAGTATCCTTACTTAATTCAATTTGATCATAAGTTTCCATATTCATGAAATAGTAAGTACCACTCATTTCATATAAATATTGCATATCTTTCTTTTCAATTCTAGCTGCTTCCACTTTAGTACCAGCATTAAATCTTTCTTCAATAATAGAACCAGTTCTTAAATTTTTTAATTTAGCAGTAACGAAAGCAGCACCTTTACCTGGTTTTACATGTCCAGTTTCTAATACTGTAAAAATATTACCATCAATTTGGATAGTCATACCTACTTTTAAATCATTTGTATTAATCATTATAAAACCTCCTTATGTAGAAATAAAGGAGAATACCATTCCCCTATTTCTTTCCTATTTTTCTTACTTTAGACTTGGTTGTTGAATTCATAGAAGTATTAGTTTTCATTACTTTCTCATCTTTTGAAAGGCGATAACTACACCCTTTCGCTTGCATTTCAATTAATTTCTTGTAATCAATAAAGGGTTGAAATTGTTCTAACATGCTAATCTCCTATCTTATTTCTTTTCTTTATGTGTTGTATGTTTTCTACAGTTAGAACAATATTTATTAAGTTCTAAACGGTCTGTTGTGTTTTTTATATTTTTACTTTTTCTATATCCTTCTTTACCACAAACAGTACAAACTAAAGTTTTATTTTGTCTATTTCCTACCTTTGCCACAATAATCCCTCCTTGTTTCCTATAGGTATTATATCGTAGTATTGATAAAAAAGCAAAAACTTTTTTTATTTTCTGTAAAATTTTAGAAATTAGGATACATTTCAAAATACTTATTGGATATTTTTCTAGCAATTAACCGGTTCATATAAGTACGATAACTAATTCCGGTATTAGGATCTTCTACATCAGGGGAAGTAACCGTAATTGTCATCACTGGATGATCTGCAGGAGCATAACCAACAAAAGCATTACTGGTAGTAGCTGTATCAATTTTACCATCGCCATCTGCATCAATAAAACTTTCACTCGTACCTGTTTTTCCAGCAGGATGTGGACTATCACCCATTACTTTTTTACCAAGTCCAATTTCCATAACAGCAACAAAACCCTCTTGAACACGCTTTAAATATTCATCCTTAGTAGTAACGGTATTTAAAACATGAACATCTTTGATTTCTAATAATTTGCCAATTTCGTCATTAGCACTACTATCATGAATTTCTTTTAATAATCTAGGTTGTAATCTTTTTCCATCAGAAGCAATCGTCGTAATATATTGAGAAAGTTGAATAGGAGTATAACTATCATATTGGCCAATGGCAAAATTTAGTAGTAAATCAGCAGCACGACTTTTGCCACTATATCCTAAACTTTCAACTGGTAAATCAATTTCCGTTTTGACCCCTAATCCAAATTCATAAAAAGTATTTCTATAAATATCAAAAGCTTCTTCATTAATAGTAACAGGTTGATTATAAGAATAATTGACTCCTGCAACCCTCAAAGCAATTTTAAATTGATAAACATTACTTGATTCGGCTAAAGCTATAATATCATTTAATCTTCCAATTTGATGAGAAGAACACTTTTGAGGAAGATTGGCTAGTTTCACACATTCATCAGTCATAGTTTCTCCTATCTGAACAGCACCCGTATTATATCCTACTAACATCGATGCTCCTTTAATGACAGAACCAGGTGTCATGGGATCTGTTAAAGCATAGGAAGAAATATCATAAGTAGCATAAACCCCATTATTTTTTAAGATTTGTCTACCCGATAATGCCAATACTTCTCCCGTATTTGGCTGTTCTATAACAGCATAGGTTTTACTTAAAAATCTAGTATTAGCCTCTGATTTTGCTTTCAATAAATATTCATCGATAATCTGATCTACTTCTTGCTGTAAATGAATATCAATGCTTAATACAATATCCTGTCCTCTTTTGGCATCCTCTACTAGTACTAATTGATCATTACTTACTTTCCGATATTTTGCTTTTTCACCTTTTAATAACTCTTCATACTGCTTTTCAATATTACTTAAACCCACAATATCAGTTAAAGCATAACCATTTTTTACATAAGAATCTTTTTCTTCTTTAGGAATACTACCTACTTTTCCTAACAAATTTTTAAAAGTATCCCCATATAGATATGTTCTTTCCCAAGTAACCTTAGTATCAAAGCCATGCAATTTATCATTATTTTCTGAAAAATAAGCATATTCTTGATCGGTTACACCACTACTTTTAATCACTTTATCGGCGTAAGAATACCCTTGATTCATTAAATAATAAATGTAAGCAGCTTTCCTATCCTGTTCTTGAAAATTACTTAAATCTTCTTCCGTAATTCTCGCAATTTTCAAATTTTCAATGTCCGTATTAGTGAGCTCTCTTTTTTCTAATTTTTTCCATTCTTCTTTCGTTATTTTCTGATTGCATTCTTCAGAATGTAAAACCAAATAAAATTCTTTTAAATTTCGATCATAGATTTTTTGATAATCCAGTTCCAAAAAATTACTAACAAAATAAGCAAGATCAATTTCTTCTTGCACGGTGACATGATCTTCTTTTTGATAATAAATAACTGGTACTGCAATATTATCTACTAATAAATTATAATTACGGTCATAGATTCTACCTCGTGGAGCACTTTCACCATAGACAATGACATCCGTAAGTTGTGCTAATTTTTGTTGATAAAAACTACTTCTAAAATAGATGATATGAGTTAAAGAAAAACATAAAAGAAGAAAGGAAAAAAATAAAATAATTTCAAAGAAAGAGATTCTTTGATTTCTTTGAAATGGTTTATTTTTCATAATAATCACCTAATATTAGTTTGTATTATTTTTTAGAAAACTTACATATATTTTAAATAGGAGGTTTTTATGTATAAACAATTATTAAAAGGATATATTGAAAAATTAAAAAAGGAAGACATCATTAAATATATAGAAAATAATAACTATCAAGTGAGTGATAAAGAAATAGACACAATTTATTTTTATATTAAAAATTACTGGGAAGATTTTTTTGATAATAAACAAGAAACCTGGGAAAAATTAAAAAAAGATGTCAGTGAAAATACTTATTTAGAAATTATAAAATTATATCAAAAATATCAAAAATATATTTAAAAAAGAAAAAACCTTAATTCGTATTTGAATTAAGGTTTTAATATAAAATCAGGATTAAAAAATACACTCGGATCCACTAACAGTGGCATTAATACTAGCTCCAGTATTACCATTTACACCTGCCGTTGGGCAAGAATATTTTAAATAAGTAGAATCTGTTTTGGTACATGAATTGTCAGATCTAGTTTTACAGTTATCACAATTTTGCTGTTCATTGGCACCCACACATGTATTTTTAGTGGTAGCACAACTATTCCAACCACATGAATAAGGATTACATGAATAAGTATATGTACAGTTTAAAGCAGCACCATTGGGACCAGATGGACAACTACAAGAACAATTGCTTTTTCCTGAACAAGATAGACCACAAGCAGAAGAAACAGAGGAAGGATAATTAGGAGTATTAAACGATCCACTACAAGTATTATAACAAGTACTGGTATAACCACCCTGACATTCATTAGGGCTTCCTGAATGACAAGGATTCCATACCGTATCACATCCATAATGACAAGTAGTACCACAAATGCCACCATTATTGGCATAATAACAAGCATTATTATTTTGAAGTTGTCCACCATTCGTACAACTACCTGTAGCTGTATATTTGTGATGGAATATAGTCGATGCACTTGCTGTTAATCCACTTCCACTGGTTGTTGTACAAACAACAGTATTTAAACCTTGAGATAAATTATTCGTATTAGAAACAGTTTTTGTTCCTACTTTACATACAGTACTTCCACCACTAGGACCACTGGTAGTAATGGTAAAGTAACTTTGAATACTAGCATTAGTTGCTGTCGTGATATTATTATTTGCAGCTTTGGCAGTTACAGTTGGTGCTGTCTTATCTAACTTCAAATTATAACTTGCAACACTACTACAAATTCCTGATCCACTACATGCTTTTGCATAATAAGTAGTTGAAGCTGTATTTGCAGTAATTTGTATACTACTTCTTGAGGTTGTTGGATTGCTACTTGCATCTATATAATATGTAACATTACTAATGGCACTACTTCCACTTGCATTTAATGTCGTATTTGCAGTATGCCAACTTCCACTTGCCTTTCCATCTGATGCTGTTAAAACTGGTGTTGCTGGTGTTGATTTATCTAATTTTAACTCATAGCTGACGATTTGACTACAAGTTCCTACTCCATTACATGCTTTGGCATAATAAGTAGTTGAACCTGTATTTGCAGTAATTTTTACACTACTTGTTGCGGTTGTTGGATTACTATTGGTATCTAAGTAGTAAGTAATTCCACTTGTTGAACTACTTCCACTTGCTGTTAACGTTGTATCTGCTTTATGCCAACTTCCACTTCCTATGCTATCATTTGCTGCTAAAGATGGTTTTGCTGGTGTTGATTTATCTAATTTTAATTCATAACTTCCAACATTACTACAAATTCCTGATCCACTACATGCTTTTACATAGTATGTAGTTGAAGCTGTATTTTCTGTAATCGTAATACTATTTCTTGCAGTTGTTGGATTGCTACTTGCATCTATATAATAAGTAACATTACTAATGGCACTACTTCCACTTGCATTTAAAGTCGTATTTGCTGTATGCCAACTTCCACTTGTCTTTCCATCGGTTGCTGTTAAAACTGGGGTTGCTGGTGTTTGCTTATCTACTTTAAAGGTAGCACTACAGGTTCCTACGATTCCTGCATTACTTGTTACACTTCCCGTTACTACCTGTTCTTTCGTATTTTCAGTAATACTATTTTTACTTAAAGTTGATTTTAATACTCCACTAGTCGTTTCGGTAATTTGTAGTTTTAAAGTAATATCACTCTTATACCATCCACCACTTCCTGCTGTTCCTGTTGCTACTACAACACTACACTGAGGTGTTGATTTATCTAATTTTAATTCATAACTTGCAACACTACTACAAGTTCCTGCTCCATTACATGCTTTTGCATAATAAGTAGTTGAGCCTGTATTATTCGTAATTTTTACACTACTTGTTGCGGTTGTTGGATTACTATTGGTATCTAAGTAGTAAGTAATTCCACTTGTTGAACTACTTCCACTTGCTGTTAACGTTGTATCTGCTTTATGCCAACTTCCACTTCCAATTCCATCAGCAGCTGCTAAAGAAGGTTTGGCTGGTGTTGATTTATCTAATTTTAAGTCGTAACTTCCAACACTACTACAAATTCCAGATCCACTACATGCTTTTACATAGTATTTAGTTGAAGCTGTATTTTCTGTAATCGTAATACTATCTCGTTTGATTGTTGGATTGCTACTTGCATCTATATAGTAGGTAATTCCACTAATTGCAGTACTTCCACCCGCATTTAATGTCGTATTTGCAGTATGCCAACTTCCACTTGCCTTTCCATCTGCTGCTGTTAAAACTGGTGTTGCTGGCGTTGATTTATCTAATTTTAATTCATAACTTGTAACACTACTACAAGTTCCTGCTCCATTACATGCTTTCGCATAATATTTAGTTGTAGCAGTATTATTTGTAATTTTTAAACTATTTCTGGCAGTTGTTGGATTACTATTCGTATCAAGATAGTAAGTAATTTTACTAATAGAACTACTTCCACTTAATGATAATGTAGTATCTGCCTTATGCCAACTTCCACTTCCAATGGTATCATTTGCTGCAAACACTGGTGCACTTGGTGTATTTTTATCTAGTTTAATCGTTACATCACAAGTTCCTACGATTCCTGCTACACTTGTTACACTTCCTGTTACTTGTGTTCCTTCTGTATTTTCAGTAATACTTTCTTTACTTAAAGTCGATTTTAATACTCCACTGGCAGTTGGTGTTACACTTAATTTCAGTGTGACATTTCCGACATACCATTCATTTTGTGGAGTTGTTTTCGTTCCTGTTACTACAATCTCACAACTTGGTTTTGCTTTATCAATCTTCACATTATAACTATTACTGTCACTAGTATTTCCTGCTTGATCTACACTTCTTACATAATACGTAAAGTTACCATTATCACTATGAATTTGATAATTTGCAGTTAGCTTCTTCCAACTCTTATTATCACTACTAACTTCATAATAAGCAACTCCGCTTCCTTCTAGATTCTTTTTCGTATAATCCGTTGAGCTATATTCTACATAAATATTACTTCGATACCATTCTCCTTTATAGCTTCTTCCTTTGCTATTATCATATCTTAATACTACTTGTGGAATACTTGGTTTTACTTTATCTACTACAGTTACAGTAATACTTTTCTTCTGTCCTTTATAAGAGTATGTTACAGTAGTAGTTCCCAATGTATTCGTATCAATGATTCTAGGATTACCAGTTAAACTATCTGTTTCTAATTCATCAAAATAATATACTTTTGCCTTTGGTACTTCAAACTCTTGTCCTTGCTCTACTGTATATTGCTCTTGGTCTACCACAATTTTATAATTTTTAGTCTCTGGTGTAATATTATCATCTTCTGTATAATTACAGTTTTCACTGACTGTTTGATAACCATCACATATTAAGCAACTATAATACTCATACTGATCTTGCTTAACTTTTCTGGCAATAATTTTTCCACTACAAGTATTTCCATTGCTATCTACTACTTCATCTACTTTTTGATTTGTTACTAATTCGTCTAAATCTACTACCGTTACATTTCCAATTTCCGTTGGATATAAAGTACGATAATCATCTAGATAATCTCTTCCTGCTAACAAAAGACTATCCTCCAATTGATGATAATATTCTGTAGTTCCTTTTCTTAAATATCTAGAGATACCAGGAACCGCAATTGCTAATAAAATTCCTATAATAATAATGACTGCCAATAATTCTATTAATGTAAATCCTTTTTTACTTTTTACTTTTTTACTTTCCATACTCTTCACCCTATTTTATAATTTCATTTTATCTTTTCTCATAAAATTTGTCAATGGAAACAAAAAAAATCCACTATTGAAAAATGGATTTTTAAATTTATATTGAATGTTACTCTGTTCTTAAAGCTTCCACTGGATCTTTTTTACTTGCCATTTTAGCAGGAATAGCTCCTCCTATCATAGTTAGAATCACATTAATAATAATTAGAATGATAGCATGGATGATATTTAATTTCGCAACATTAGGAAGACCTGATAAATTCTCGATAATTTGATTAACCGGAATCGTTAATAAATAGGCAATTAAAATACCAAGTAAACCACTACATAATCCAATAATAAAAGTTTCAGCATTAAATACTCGTTTAATATCTTTCTTTCTAGCACCAAGTGCTCTTAATATACCAATTTCTTTAATTCTTTCAAGAACAGAAATATAAGTAATAATGGCTATCATAATACTAGATACAATCAGTGAAATAGAAGAAAAGGCAACTAGTACTACAGTAATAGCATCCATAATATTACCAGATAAACTAGATATCATAGCAGCCATATCAGTATATTGAACGGTATCTTTTTCCTCTTTACCTTGATTATATTGATCTAAATAAGAAGTAATCTCTTCCTTAGAATCAAAATCTTTTGGATATAGATAAATAATACTAGGTGCTACTTCAGCTCCTAAATATCCTAATATGGTATCTTTCGTATTAGTGCTCATACTACTATTATCAAATGGTTGATTGGTTAAAACATTATAATCTTTTTCTTGTTGCATACGAACAATTTTAGAATCTTTATTTTTAGAAATTACTAACTCCGTTAATGAATTTGTATAGGCAATACCACTACCACTAGTTAGCATTTCTTTATCTTCTTTTCCACGAATAATAGCTTGCACTTTTAAAGTAACACTATGGTCACTATGATATAATTTTTCTAAATCTTGACTCGGTACAAAAGCTTCTCCATATTGAATATAGTAATCATCATTAAAAACTACTTTTAATTCCTGATTTAAAATATCATGGAAAGTTACCTCTTTTCCTGATAACCCCAATGCTTTTAAGGTAGACTCATAAATTTGATTTTTATTATCTACTTGTAAAATCAAACCAGGAACGGACTCATCGATTGATCCTGCCAAAATATCATAATTATCTTCCACAATACCATTTTCATTTTGATTAGGATTGGTTGGTAGAATAGTCCAATAACTACTACCTGCTACTAATTGATAACCATCACTACTGTGGTTGATAATCGTAAATCCAGTAGTTGTCTGATAAGAAATTCCTGCTAAATTTTTGGAATCCATCTTCTTGATGTAATTTAAATATTCATCAGAAAGAATATTAGTATGTAACATCGTTTGGACAACATCATCTTGTACAAATACTTTTTCTTCTGTTGGATATTTTTCTAAATGATTATTAGTAGATATTTTTTCCATCGTTTCTTCATCCATATTCATAGCCTGTGTACTAATAATAATAGGAGCTTGTGATAAAGAATCTCTTTCAAAGCGATCTACTTCAATTTTAAAACCATTTGATAAAGATAGAATTAATCCAATTCCAATAATACCAATACTAGATGCAAAAGCAGTTAATAACGTTCTACCTTTCTTAGTCTTAATATTATTAAAAGATAATTTTAGGGCAGTCGCAAAACTCATAGCGGTCTTTCGAATTTTCAAAGTAGAAGTATCTTGTTCTTCTTTTTTGATAGGATTAGAATCACTTAATTTTTTTCCATCTTGAAACTCAATAATTCTCGTTGCATATTCATGTGCTAACTCAGGATTATGCGTAACCATAATGACTAATTTATCTTTGGCAATCTCTTGAATTAAATCCATAATTTGAATACTAGTTTTGGTATCTAAGGCACCTGTTGGTTCATCTGCTAAAATAATATCAGGATTATTCACTAAAGCACGAGCAATAGCTACTCTTTGCATTTGCCCACCAGATAATTGATTTGGTTTTTTATGAGCATGTTCTAATAATCCTACTTTTTTTAAAGCTTCTTTTGCTCTTTTACTTCTTTCTTTGCTACTAACTCCACTTAAGGTCATTCCCATTTCTACATTATCTAAAATGCTAATATGAGGAATTAAGTTATAGTTTTGAAAAATAAAACCAACACAATTATTACGATAACGATCCCAATCGATACTTTTAAATTTTTTAGTCGATTTATTATTGATAATCAAATCTCCACTATCATATCGATCTAATCCACCAATAATATTTAATAATGTTGTCTTTCCACTACCACTGGCACCTAAAATAGCTACGAATTCATTATTTCTAAATTCAATCGAAACATCTTTTAATGCCTGCTGTACAAAACTACCTGTTTGATAGCTTTTACTAATCTTTTTTAATTCTAACATGATAACCTCCTCCATCGGTCTATTAATATTATACTGAAAAAAAGAAAGAATAACTAAATTTCTTTCTTTTTATTTACATTTTCTTACATTTTTCTAATAATCGTTGTTCTCGATAAGAATCTTTTAAATATTTATAACGATAAGATTCATATAAAGAATATGAGTTCTGTAATTGAATAATTAAATCAGAAGTCTCATCATCACTACCACCATAATAGTAATCTTGATACTTTTCTACTTTTTGCATCAATTGAGAAAAACAATTTAAAAATTGAAAAGTCGATTCTTGATATCCTGGATATATCGAATTTTGATTCGCAAAATAAATATAATGATTATCGATATAATAAATGGCGTTTTCTTTCTGTAAATGTGGATCAGAAACTCCAAACATACCACAAAGTAATAGTTTGTTTTGAACATAATCTACCAATAATTTTAAAATAGTTTCTTTAGAATTCAAATTTTGTTTGATTTGTTTTTTCAAACGATTAAAAAGAAAATCCACAATATTTAATAATTTTTCATCAGTATCATGAACACAATTGATTAAATCATTTTGAAAGACATCTTCTGTGCAACTAATCAAGTCACAAACAGTATCTTGCACTTGATTATAATAATACATATGCGCTAAAGAATTGACTGCATTCATGACACAAGGATGATGACAATCTAAAGAAGATAAGAAATCTACATAACAAGAACAGTAATCGGTAAATTCTAAAATGTCTTCTATCGTATTTTCAAAGGAAGGACTAGAAACAACATCCATCATTTCTTCGACTTCTGTAGAATATAAAGCATTAGGTATCAGTGCAAAACGACAGATTTGTTGCAGTAATGGTGTAATTTGAAAAATAACAGGATTCATGACTCCTAATTCATCTGCTTCTAAATTTTCTAATACCGAAATGTCTTCTTGCGATATCTCCTTAAAATAAGAACTATTATTTTTAAAATAAGTAAAAATTTCTTTTTTATCCATAAAACCACCTAAGAATGTTTACTATTATACCACATTTCAGAAAAAAAAGAAGTCTATTTTTTTAAACTTCTTTAGATTTAGCAGCCTTAATAATTTTTCTCCACATTTTATCAGTAGAATAATTTAAAATTCCAATCTTATAAATCTTTAAACCATAGCGGATAAGAACAAAATTAAAGATGCACAAAATAATAATAGAAACAATAACATCCAAAATACCAATTTGGCCAATCACTAATAACGCTGGAGAAAGTAAGCAAGATAAGAAAGGTACATAGGATAGAATACGAATCAAAGTACTACCTTCAAACATTCCTGCCATAATCGATAAATAATATCCCAATAAACAAATCATCATAATTGGTGTTTGAATTTGTTGATAATCTTCCATACTAACAGTCATAGAAGCTAAAATTCCAGCGACTAAAGAATAAGTTAGGAAAGATAAAATCATTAACACAAGAGTAAGAGGAATAATATAATAAAGTTTACTAGCAAAACCACTAGTTACTAAACTATTCCAGATATTGCCAATCTCAGATGTAATACTAGAAGTTGTTCCTACTGCTAACTGATTGCGAAGGAAAAGAGCAATCGAAGCATAAAGAAGAAGTAAAAATCCTTGAAATAATACAAAAGCATTACTAGCAACAATCTTAGAAAAGAAATGAGTTTTCGGACTAACATTAGAAATAATAACTTCCATACTACGAGTTTGTTTTTCTTCATTAATTTCTGCACCAATCATTTGAATTAAGAAAACAACTAAGATAAAAAATGGTAGAATCACGGTTGGAAAAACAGTACCCATAATCATTCCCATATTTTCTTCTTCCGAAGTTTGGTCTTCATTTAAAAAGACCCTATCCACACTAACAACAGAAGTTACTTTTTGTAGTTCCGTTGGATCAATATTTGTTAAAGAAAAAGCGATTTCAGCTTTCGTACTAGAGAGTGCTTGATATAATAGTTGATAATACATCGTGTCGATATAAGAATCACTAATAATGCTAGCCTTTAAATATTCATCCTCAGTAGAATCTAATACCACAAGAACTTTATCAGTATCTTTGATTTGTTCTTTAGCTGCTTCTAAAGATAAATCCGTTTTTTCTACTTTTAAGTCATATTGCATATCTAAAGTAGTATTATAAGCATCTAGATTTTTTTCAAAAATAGGATCAGCATAATCAGTTTGATCTAACACCAAAATTTCATTGGTCTGATTAAAATCCCCACCAAAAGCCTTAATAATACTATCAATATTCATAACACCCATGATAACGATACACAATAAAATATTGACAACTAGAAACCATTTACTTTTTAATTTTTTCTTTAAACTACTTCCTGTCAAAAACCAAAATTTATTCATCATATGACTCACCTACTTTAGCAATAAAGATTTCATTTAAACTAGGTTCTTCTACTACAAATTTCGTAATAGCACAACTAGATATTTTTTGAAAAACTTGATTTACAATACTACTATCTTTAATTTTGACTTCATATTCTCCTGTATTTTCCTTTACTTCTAAGACACCATCTATTTTTTCTAAGTCTTTAGGAACAATGTTACCTCGAATAAAAATATTTTTCTTTTGATAATTTTCTTTGATATCCTTTAAATTTCCGGATAACACTGTTTTTCCTTTTACTAAAATCACTAACTTCTCACAAAAATGTTCAATATGTTCCATTTGATGAGAAGAAAAAATAATGGAACATCCCTTTTTCTGTAGAGCATAAATTGCTTCTTTTAATTGATTGACATTAATTGGATCTAATCCGGTAAATGGTTCATCTAAAATTAATAGTTTCGGATCATTAATAATAGCAGCAATAAACTGAATTTTTTGTTGATTACCTTTTGATAACTCTTTAATTTTACGATTTTTATAATCTCGAATATCAAATTTATCTAACCAAAAATCTAATTTGTCCAAAATATCTTGTTCTTTCATATTTTTTAATCTGCCATAATAAATAATTTGTTCCTGTACAGTCATTTTTGTTAATAAACTTCTCTCTTCTGTTACAAAACCAATCTGATCCGTTAAACTATAATCAATTTTCTTACCATCTAAAGTAATTTGACCACTATTACTATCCAAAAGTCCCATAATCATACGAAAAGTGGTCGTCTTTCCTGCTCCATTACTACCAAGTAAGCCAAAAATTTCTCCATTTTTGACAGTAAAAGATAGATGATCAACGGCACAGTTTTTCCCGTAATATTTCGTAACATTTTCTACTTTTAACATAAGTCCTCCTAACACATAGTGATTAGCACGATTGATACCTTGCATCAACTTTGTGCATTCCACTTATTTTTGATTATAACATAAAAAAAAGAAGAATAGTAAAAAAAAGAAGCTTATTCAGCTCCGATTCCTAAATCATTTAATTTTTGTTCTAAACAGGTTATTTTTTCTTCTACTTTGGTTTCTTCTGCCTCTTCTAAAGTATACCATCCAAATTGAAACATCAAATTATAGGCTTCCCTGGCAGCATCTTTAGTATCTTCTAACAAAGTAAAATAATCTTCATATAAATAATCATTACTAGCTTCGTTTAAAGCAATCGAATAATTATTTGACATATTTTTTTCTAATTCTAAAATAGAATTTAAATAATCGCGATCGTTCATCTCCATTCCATTTGGAACTTCCATTTTAGGATTTTTGATTTCTTTATTCTTCATCATCTTCCTCCTCATCGATATCATCGCAGTCATCACATTCACAATCATCGCATTCGCAGTCATCACATTCACATTCTTCAAATTCTTCCTTTTTTAACGCTGAAATAATAAAATGTAAATGATCTTCGTGCATGTTACGGAATCTTTCTAAAAGTTCTTTTACTTCTCCATCTTTTACTTCCTGAATAAAATGATTAATTTGTTTAAAGGCATTATAATTCCATTCAAACATATCTGATAAATAAGCTAAATCTTTAGTTGATATCATTTGTGGTATCGTTTCCATTTTTTCATCTCCTCACTTTTATCATGAGCATCATTTCTTTTTTCTATACAAAAAAAATCTAAATAATTATTCAGATTTTTTAGAAATAGGATGAATTTCTTGTTTGAGTTTTTTAACATGTTGTTTTCGTTCTTTTCTAAGATGATCAAAATTATTAAAATTCTTCTTAGCAGAGACTAATATTTGCTCTCCACGAGGAAATGAAAATTTTACCTTTGGGAAAGAATTGAATAATTTATGTAGATAAAAGGTATGTTTTGATAATATATTTTTAACTTCTTTATCAATATCGGAAGTAGAATCTTTTCGAATATTGGATAAATTAATTTTTAATTTTGTCATAATGGAAAAAGATAAAATGATATCTGCTAGAAAACTAATAAATAAAATCAGACTAATAATCATTAACACGATATGGGGAATTTTACTAACCAGAAAAGTAAAACCAGGATTTAGTACATAAATAAAGAGCATTCCTAATACGCCAAAAGAAAAAGAATTTAACAGGCAGATTCTTCCTTCCACATTAAATCTTCGCTCGGAATAATCCCACCATCTTGCTTTAAATAATTTTTCCATTATGTAACTAGTTACATATTCAATCAAAGAAGTACCTACAAAAGCCATAATAAATAAAACAATGGGATCATGATAATAGCGATTGAGAAAAAAATACATATACATAGCACCACAACCATAAATAGGACAATATGGTCCAATTAAAAAGCCACGATCATGCACGAATTTATGATTATAGAGAGAACAGCTAAGACATTCAACAAGCCATCCCATAATAGAATAGCAGTAAAACATAAAAAAATAAAAACAAATATGATACATACTCTCACCTTAATAAAATATTAACATAAATTTGAAAATATGCAAATATCTGTTTTTATTCTGGATATTTTTCTTCAAATACGACCGTCAGATTCATATCTTCATGATAAACCGTATTCGGAGAAATACTTTGACTGGTTGAATAGCCCATTCCTTCTACTGTATAAGGAATATTGGCATATTTTAAATAAGTAATGACATCTTTTTTACTCCAACCTTTAAAATTAGGAATCAGCATTTCACTACCATTAGTAAGAAAGAAAACTTTAGTACCTTTCGTAATAACAGTATCTGAAGCTGGATATTGATTAATAATCGTATTACCATTACCAATCACTTGTACTTGGATTCCTTCTTTTTCTAACCGTTCTTTGATAACGGAAACCGGTTGATTAAAATAAGAATCTAAAGTATAACTAACCGTTTCAGAATCAGGTTCTTGACCATCATAAATATTATAATACTTACTAATATTTTCTACGACGTTTTTGATAACATAAGTAAGAGCATTAGCAGTGTTAGGTTTAGGTCTTTTTAAATTAGCATAAATGATAATTTCCGGATCATCCTTAGGAAACATTCCTGCAAAACCACGAATAACATCATATGGTCCATTTAAATAACCCGTTCCATTTTCACTAGAAATTTGAGCAGTACCTGTTTTCGCAATCAATCCATATTCTGGCATATTATAATTGGATCCAGTTCCTTCCGTAACAACTGTTTGCATCAAATCTTTAATCTTATCTGTAGTATCTTTACTAGCAACTCTACCAAGTTCCTTTTTAGAATTTTCCAAAACAATATTTCCATCACTATCAACTATCTTTTCTACAATATAAGGTTCCAATAAGATACCATCGTTCGCAACAGAAGTTAATGCCTTCACATTTTGCATAGCAGTTACCAAAATACCTTGACCAAATCCAGCATTATAGACTTCAGTTTCATATTTAAAATTTACTTTTCCTGCCGTTTCTTTACTAAGTTCAATTCCTGTTTTAGAACCAAAACCTAATTTTTTAAAATAATCTAAAAGAGTATTGCGGTCCAAATAACGATTAATAATGTTAATAACTCCAACATTGCTGGATAAAGCAAAACCTCGATCAAAACTAATAGTACCCCAACCTGCACGATTAGAGTCACCAATTCTGGTACCATCACTCGTTGTATAAACACCGGATTGAAAAGTTTCTTCGCCATTATACTTTCCCGTTTCTAAAGCTGCCATATAAGTATATATTTTCATCGTAGAACCAGGTTCAAAAGCAACCGAAATATTAGGATCTAGATAACTACTAATATTCTTAATGTTAGGATCAAAGGAAGTAGTAGAACCAATTCCTAAAATTTTTCCTGTCTTTGCTTGTGCAACCACAATATTAAGTTCATCAAAATTATATTTATTATTTGCTTCTTCTAAGGCTTGTTCCACAAAAAACTGAACATTAGAATCAATCGTTAAATAAATATCATTTCCATCTTTTGCTTGTTGAATGCGTTCTTTGGTATTGGCAATTTGATAACCTCTTAAATCCTTCTGATAAGCACGAAAACCATCCGTACCCGTTAAAGATTCATTAAATAAAGATTCAATTCCCATTTCACCAATAATTTTACCATCAGCATTTGCCTTAGCATATCCTAAAGTATATGATAAAAACTTTCCCTTCGGATAATAACGTTTTTGAGTTTCTGTAAAATCAATTCCATCTAGATTTAAAGCTAAAATTTTATCTTTCGTAAGTTCGGTTAAACCCCTACCACTCGTTCCAAATTCCGTTTGATAAACATTTTTGTTTAAAAGTTCTAGAATTCTACTTTCGTCCATAGAAATAACGGTTGCTAAAGCCTTTGCAGTTTGTTCTTTCTCTTTGACATAATTTCCTTCGCCACGGGATGGTTCCAAATAAGCAATTAAAGTATAGGAATACACATTCTGCGCTAAGGCTTCTCCATTGACATCATAAATGGTACCACGTTTAGCTAGAATGACATCAGTTCTAGTCGTTCGATTACTCGCAAAAATGGATAAATTAATACCATCTACTTCTTTCGATAAAGACAAAACACCACCACGATACAATAAAGCAGCAAACAAAAAAAGAGTGAATAGTAACACAATGTTTGAAATTCTTGCATTATGATTTGCCACTCTTTTTTTTCGCATAATTACGTTCCCTTCTTTTTATGGATTTTCTCTATTGTCCCATAATTGTTTTAATATTATGATTATTATAACTCAATCCTTGTTCCTTCGCAACTTCTTGAATTTTTTCTAGTGATGCAAGTTCATTGATTTTCATCGTCAAACTTTCATTCTTTTTTTCTTGCGTAGAAAGTTGTTTCTTAGTTTTTTCTACTTCAAAATTTACTTCTGATAAAGTAGCTTGGGAAAAAACAAGTGCAAAAGGAGTAGCTAATACCATTACCAAAGTAAAGATATATAATAATCTTTCAAATTTAGACATTTTCAATCTTTTTTTAACCCTTTTCATAAAATATCTCCTTTTTATTCTTTTTATCGGATACGTTTCAAACTTCTTAATTTAGAAGAACGACTACGATTATTTTTTTCTAATTCTTCACTACTAGGCGTAATTGCCTTGGAAAAAACTAATTCATAATTTGGTAAATAATTACTTGGAATATTTGGTAATCCTTTTACCAAAGCATCAACTTCTGTTAACCCTTTAAATACGTTTTTCACAATTCTATCTTCTAAAGAGTGGAAGGTAATAACGGAGAGGATGCCCCCCACTTTTAGGTAACTAGCTGCATCTTTGATGCTGCTTTCTAAAATATCTAATTCATGATTTACTTCGATACGAATAGCCTGAAAAGTCTTGCGAGCTGGATGTTTATCACGTTTGGCTTTTTCTGGCATCGATTTTTTAATAATTTCGACTAACTCTAACGTTGTTTCAATAGGCCTAACACTACGAGAGGCTACAATATTGCGAGCAATACTACTTGCATACTTTTCTTCTCCATATTGATAGATAATGCGAGCAAGTTCTTTTTCGCTATAAGAATTGACAACATCATAAGCAGAAAAATTGCTTTCTTGATCCATTCGCATATCTAATTTAGCATCATAATGATAACTAAATCCACGTTCTTTTTCATCAAGTTGAGGACTTGATACTCCTAAATCAAATAAAATTCCATCTACTTCCGTGACACCTAATTCTGCTAATTTTTCTTTTAGATTCACAAAGTTACTTTTGATAATCGTAAAATTAGTCCCAATTTGAGATAATTTTTCTTGGGAAAAAGTAATAGCTTCTTGATCTTGATCAAAGGCGAATAAGTAACCCCTTTTTATTCTTTTTAAAATTTCACTGGAATGTCCACCATATCCTAATGTACAGTCAACATAAATTCCATCTTCTTTGATTTGCAAACTATCAATTGATTCTTTTAATAAAACACTAATATGCATATCATCACCTATAAGTCAATGTCCATAGAAGTAAATAAATTTTCCGCAATATCGGATAAGTTATCACTATTTTCATCAAAGAATTTTTCCCAAGCATCTTTTGACCAAATTTCAAGACGATCATTCACTCCAACTATTACGCATTCTTTTTCTAAAGAAGCATAGTCAATTAATGGAGAACTAAGATTAATACGACCTTGTTTATCAAATTCTGCTACAGTAGCACCAGATAGGAAAAAGCGAGTGAAGTTACGGGCATCTTTTTTTGTAAAAGGAAGTTGTTTTAATTTTGAAACAATTTTTTCCCATTCTACGCAAGAATAAACGAACAAACAATTTTCCAATCCTCTAGTAACAATAAAATGTTCACCTAATTCATTACGAAATTTAGAAGGAATAATAATTCGTCCTTTCTCATCGATAGAATGGTGATATTCTCCCATGAACATATGAATCCCCCACTTTTCACCACTATCTACCACTGTCTACCATAATCATACATGAACTTTCTTGAAAAAGCAATTTTTTTTCATAAAAAAGAAAAGAAAAAAATTAGCAATGTAAATTAATGTCAAGAAAAAAACAGTATCGAAATACTGTTAAAACATTCTTACAAAACTAATCTTTTTTTATTAATAGGCATACGCATTCCACATGATAAGTATTAGGAAACATATCAATAGGATGAACTTCTACAATATGATATGTTTCTTTTAAGAAGTTTAAATCTCTTGCTAAAGTAACCGGATCACAAGAAATATAAGTAATCATCCGAGGTGCTAACATTAAAATATGATTGATTGTATAAGAATCAAGTCCACTTCTAGGTGGATCAACAATAATGGCATCTACATTAGAAAACTGATCAATGACTGTTTCTACCTTACCTTGAATAAATTCGATATTATCGACTTGATTTCTTTGTTTACACTGATTAGCAGAAACAATCGATGCTTTTTCATACTCAACACCAATAACCTTTTCAACATAAGAAGATACTAACATTCCAATCGTACCAGTACCACAATATAAATCCAGTACGGTTTGAATATCTTTATCTTTATGAAAATCAATAACTAATTGATATAATTCCAACATCATAGAATAATTCACTTGAAAAAAAGATGTAGGATAAATTTCAAATTTCATACCAAAAATAACCTCGGTAATACTTTTCTTTCCCTTAACTAACTGTTGATTCATATAAACCGTCGTAACTTCTCCTAAATCAGAAAGAAGATCTTTCCCAGGAATGGTTCCTTCTAAAGCAATCATCGATTCTCCTAAAGAAGTAGTTCGAATCATTAAGTTATGAATAGTAGTTTTCGGATGTGTTTGTAAAAAGAAGCGAACTTTTTGATAAATTTGATTGATTTTAAAATCAGCAATTGCACAAGCATCTACTTCGATAACTTGATTTGTTTTTTCTTGATAAATACCTAATTTTCCATGATCGCCATGAAAAGTTACTTTATTGCGATAAGAAAATGGTTCTTGAGCAAGAATTGGAAAGAAAGAAACATCCTCTAATTTGGTAAATTTTTCTAATAATTCTTGCACTTTTTGTTCCTTAAAACGCAATTGTTGAAAATACGCTTCATGCATAATCTGACATCCACCACAACGATCATAATAAGGACACTTAGCTTCTACTCGATATGGAGAAAATGTTAGAATGTCGACTATTTTAGCATTTGCATACTTTTTTTTCTTTTTGACAATTTGAATTTTACAAGTTTCATCAGGTAATCCTCTTTCTACAAAAACAAACATATCTCCTATTTTGGCAATTCCTTGGCCAAAGTGGTCCTGTTTGAAAATAGTAACGATCAATTCCTGATTTTCCTTTGTTTCTACTGACATTTTAATACACCCAATCTTATTATAACGGATAGTGAGAAAAAAAGAAAAGAATATTCTCTTTTCCTATTTACAACTTTTACTTTTATTAGTTCCACAAATTAGACAAACTTGATAAGTAGTTTTTTGATTATCTTTGGTGACATATACATATGATTTTTCAGCATCACACTCTTCTTCTGTATGATAAGGATTTTTAATAATATCCAAATACTGATCTTCAATCAATTCTTTTAAATATACCGTATCTGTTTCGCCCACCGTATCTACCATAGAATGACTTCTGCAAAAAGCATTATTGGGATGATTACTAATGCAATCAACATAAGCAGATTCCGTCGCCGTTTTCATACTATCTTCTTCTATTTTAAAAGCTTTTGCTTGTGACTGTACTAAATATCTAGAATAAGATCCAATAGCGACAGATACTAATATTCCTAATAGAATAATAACTCCTAACATTTCAATTAAAGTAAAACCATTTTTCTGTTTCATACCAACACCTACTTATTATTATTTTCATTCTAGTATCATTATACACTACTTATTTTAGGATAGTCAAAGTTATTCTGTATCTTTTCCTAAAATTTTTCCATACTACAAATGAGGTGGATTTCATGATTGAACAACTAAAAAGAGATACGAACCAAGCAAGCGATATTATCGATAAAAAAATAGAAATCAACAATCAAACGATTCATATTGTATATTCGGAAGTACTAGCAAGTAGTGAGGATATTACAGGTACTATTTTACGAAATATCAGTTATATCGTAGAAGAAGACCTATTAAAAAATGAGGATTTATTTACTTATTTATATAATAATATTCCAGGACATAATCGTGTCATTGTGAAAGATTATGCCGACTTTTTAAAGAAAATCTGGAATGGGTACACCATTATTTATATTAGTGATCAAGAAATATTTGCTTTTGAAACAAAGGCACAATTAGATCGTGGAATTAATACCGTAGATAGTGAATTATCGATTCGTGGACCGAAAGACAGTTTTACTGAAAATTTTAATAAAAATTTTGGACTCATTCGTAGAAGAATAAAAAGTGAACACTTATGGATTGCGGATTTAGAAATTGGTAAAGAAACCAAAACCAAGGTTGGTGTTTTCTATATGCAAAACATTGTGGAAGATACACTTGTAAAAGAAGTAATTCACAATCTCAAAAAGATTGATATTGATGGGATTATTGATAGTGGTTATTTAAAAAAATACTTAGTCAAAAAAAATAGCGTATTTCCTACTATTATTACAACCGAAAGACCGGATTTAGTGAGTATGGCCTTATTAGAGGGAAAATGTTGTATTCTAGTCGATAATAGTCCCTATGCATTAATTATGCCCTGCTTTTTTATCGACTTTTTTCATAATCCTGATGACTATTATCAAAAAGCATTCAGTATTACTTTTATCCGTTTTATTCGTGTCCTTGCTTTTTTCATCGCAATTTTTATTCCAGCATACTATATTGCGATTACAACCCATAACCATGATTCGGTAACCACAGATTTATTAATTAACTTTTTATCGCAAAGAAGATCTGTCCCCTTCCCGGCCTTAGTCGAAGGACTCATTATGACGATTTCTTTTGAAATTCTAAGAGAAAGTGATATGCGAATGGCATCTACTATGGGAACAGCCGTCTCGATTTTAGGTGGTCTTGTGTTAGGAGATGCAGCTGTGCAAGCAGGAATTATTTCTCCCATTATGATTATCGTAGTTGCTATTAGTGCCATTTCTGGTCTTGCCTTTACTTCCATTGAATTAACTTCAGCCATTCGCTTTTGGCGAATCTTACTTATGATTTTAGCCGCCATGTTAGGAATCTATGGAATCTTTTTGGGACTGATTTTATTAGTTACGAAACTTGCTAGTATTACCTCCTTCCAAAAACCATACTTAGCCCCTTTTTCACCATTTATTAAAGTAGAACAGAAAGATGCTATCTTAAAAATCAATAGTGGTAATCAAATTAAAAAACGAAATCCTTTACTAACCACTAAAAACAGAATACGAGGTCGATAAAATGAAAAAATGGATATTCATATTAGGCATTCTTCTTTCAACAGGATGTACTTCTTATACAGAACTAAATGAATTAAGTATCGTCAATACATTAGGCATTGATTACCAAGAAAATCAATATCAGTTAGTAATCAATGTAATGGATGGAAGTTTAGATGATGGAAAAATTGAAGAAAATTTTACTACTTATACTAGTCAAGCATCAACTTTAGAAGAGGCTTTTCAAATGATTTATTTAAAAAGCAATAAAAGAATTTATTTATCGCATATTGATTTACTCATTTTAACAGAAGAAGCAATTAATCATCATCTATCTAATATTATCAATAACTTTCTACAGAATAATGAATATCGAAATAATTTTAATGTGATTTTATTAAAAGAGATTCCTTTAGAAACATTTATGAAAGAACAAATAGAAGCTGAACAAATCAATCATCTATTAAACACGAATTATAAAGAAACAGCGATGAGTAAACCACAAGATTTAGAAACGATGATGCAAGAATTATTCATAGATCAAAACACCTTTTTGCCAACTATCACTTACGAAAACCAAGAAATCTTGCTACGAGGAATCACTTTAATTAAAAATTATCAAGTATTAGAAGAATTATCGACGGAAGATACGATTCTTTGGAATTTATTAAAAAATACCCTTCAGAAAACTACCATATCCCCTTATACAATTTTCGAAAATCAAACATTACTAACAACGAAAAAAAACGAGATCTATTTTCACTTTCTGACTACAGTAAATCAAAAAGAGAATTTTGAACAAAGCATAAAACCAAAATTATTATCTTTTCTAACTAAATTTCAAACGAAAGACTATGATATTTTAAAATTAACTCAAAAAATCTATCAAAATGATTATCGTTATTATCAAAAAACACCCAATTTATTATCAAAATTAAACTTTCACTTTTCGTTTGAAACCAAAGAAAAAGAAAACTATTTACAAGGAGAATTATTCCATGAAACTAGATAAAATTACTTCTTATCAATATGCAACCCTTACTTTTTTTCTATTAAATTCTTTTAGTATGAATGTAGGATATTATACATTAACCAATCAATGCGGAAATGATAGTATTTTTTCGATTTTATTAGGGGGTATTTTCATCTTAATACTAGCCAGTTTTATTTTTTACCTTCATCACAAATATCCGGAAGGAATTGTACAAATGATGCAAAAAAAATTTCCAATATTTCCAAAAGTTGTCTTTTCTTTTTTCTTTTTTCTATTAATTGGCATTAGTAGTATTTATTCTTTTTCGATTCTCATTTCTTTTCTGCATTACTATGTATTAAAAGAAGTAGGACTACTAGTCATTTCTGTTAGTCTCATGATTACGATTCTATATATTGTGACAAAAGGAATCAAAACAATTAGTAAAATTAGTGAAATCTTTTTCTATTTTTCTATTTTTATCTTTCTATTTGGGAGTATTGGTCTCATGAAATATATGAATTTATCAAATTTAAAACCATTGCTTACTACAACGGTTCGAAAAAGTTTATCGAGTTCTCTTATATATTTTTTATCATCCATGATTCCTTTCTTTTTACTATTTTCGATTCCCAAAAAAGAGATGGAAAATACGAAACATTTTAAAAAGTTGCCCTATCTTTTGACCCTTTTATCAATTCTATTTACTTTTATACAACTAATGATTATTATTTCCGTATTAGGAATCCATTTAACTAATATTTACCAACATCCTGATATGATTATCTACAAAAAAATATCGTTTTTAAATATCTTAGAACGCGTAGAAGTGTTTTTAGCCTTTAATAATATACTAAATAGTTTATTTGTGATTATTTTAGGCATCTATTTATTAAATCAAATGATCAATAGTTTCTTAAAAAAGAAAAAAGAGCATATTTCTTTAGCTCTCATTGGTCTTATTTTTATCATTGTGACAACTTTATTTACTTTTCCACTAGATTTATATTTAATGACTAGCATCGCTCTTTTTCTTCTATTTGGAATTTTTATTCTGTGCTGTCTGAAGTACAAAGATAACCATTCGTAGTTAAATCTTGAGTAATGATGGTAACAGAATCTTTCAACTGGTACTCTGAATTTACGGTAGTTGGTTCGGTATCTCCTGGAATCACTAAAGTACTTTCTTGAAAAGTATTTAAATCATAATTTTCATGAATACTTAATACAAATGTTTCATCATTCGGTGTAATAGAATAAGTAAATCCAGATAAAATACTATAAGCAGTTACTAATCTACCATGATTTTGTTTATCGGTTTCATAAACACTAGGATCTGTATAAGTTCTCTGAATATCTTTGGTATAATTTTCAAGTTCTGTACCACGATGTTCTAAAGAAATTGTTTCCCGCTCTGTATAATTTTCTCCTATTCTATTTTCAATCGTGCAAGTAGTAGTCGTAACAGGAAGAACAGGCTCTGGTTGTGGTAGAATCACCTCTTCTTCTTTAAACACCACACGAAATACTGGTGGTAAAATAATCAGTAAACTTAATATCAAAATACCTAATATAGATAAAATCCAATTCGTTGCAGTAAGACCTACTTTTTGTTCTTTCATAATATCCCCTCTATTCTATTACTAGTTTATCATGTTTTAGAAAAAATGAAAACAAAAATATGAAATTATACATACTAATTTAAAAAAAGAAACGATAAAATGATACATCCTTTATAGGTAGTAACACAATATCGTTTCTTTATTGAATCTTATCCATCTTTTGAATCGTTTCTTCGATTTTATCCATTAGTTTTATTTTTTCTTTTACTTTTTCTGTAGTACTATGAACCGGTCTATATTTAGCGATTTGATCAAAATTTTCAGAATTACGAACACAATACTTTTTAACATAATCGATAGTACAGAAATTTCTAAAAGCATCCGTAAAATCAGGTTCCTGTTGAAAAGCATTTCGAATTTCATCACCCAGTACTTTTATTTTTCGTTTCGTAGCAGAATCAATCACGTCGAAAGATTTTGTGATTTTTCCTAAAGGAGCTAAATTACTAATAACATACGTATAATAAGGGTTATCAACATAATCACGAAAACTAGATAAAGAAAAAGAATAGCCATCTGTATCTAACCATATGTTATATTCACATAATAAATACATCATAGATTGTACTTTATCTTCAATATGAGGAAGACTAAAATCAGGAATTTCTTGATAAAATAATTGGTAAATTTCACATAAGGCTTGTTGATTTCTATCTAATTCTGTCTTGGGATAAACAAATTGAAAACGATTGACATTTGCCATTTCCTTTTCTATCCATTCGGAAATGATATCAGTCTTTTTGGGAAAAGAAATTTGATATCCATAATCTCTAGAAAAAGTAAAATGAAATTGGCTAGTAATACTAGTATTTTTCTCATAATAAACTAATTCTGTGTGATCAAATAATAAAGTAATACTATTATTTTTTTTATTGGTACAATACTGAATATAAAATGATGTTTCATTAAAATTCCGAAAGATAGTTCGAATATCGCGTATTCCTTGAGCAACATTACTAATAAAGTAATTTGGTTGATTAGCAAATATATTTTGAATTAAATATTCTTCTTGAAAAGAATCCCTCTTTTCATTAGGACAAATCCCTACAAATTTTATTTGTAAAGTAGCATCATCATATTTGATAGTTTGATCAAAAAGGACAGACTGTCCCTCTGGTACTTCACTGATAACCATGAAAAACCCTCCTCTTAAATTTATTATATCAAAATATAATAATCTGTCTAGATTTTAAGAAAAAATGATACTTTTTCGTAAAAAAAAGTTCACTCTTGTGAACTTTTATAAAAAATGTTTTAATTTTTCTACAGCTTCTTCTTGCATCGTAACATATTCTTGAAGTAACTTGTGTACTTGTTCTTCTGTACCTTTATGATTTAATAACTTTCTGCCCTCAATAATCCCCATATTCGTTCCTTGCAATAAGATTTCTGCTATTTTGGAAGTACTCTTATCCATCATGGTCTTCATTTCAATCCCATACCATGTCATAGCCTTATTCATAGAATTTGTTTCATGAGGATGTTTTTCACTATACTCTGGGTATAACTCGCAAATCTGATTAGAAATCGCATGATAATGTTCATATTGACGATTTAATTCCTGACGAAGATTCTCATCTTTTACTTTATCTAAGATAAAATGAATAGCATCCATTCCCATACAAGCACCTTTATTTAATTCATCTAATACATTTACTTCATTTTCATTCTCTTTTTCCATAATATCCTCCATTTATAAGATGAATCAAAAAAAGAAAATTATACTTTTAATTTAAATAAAGACTTTTTCCGGCTTCTAAATATATAATATACTTTCCGGTTTTATTACAGCGAAAGATTAATCTTGGATACGTTTCCTTTAGTTGTTCTAATTCTTCTTGACAAGTAGAAGTAGATTCTTCTTTTGGATAATATTTCGTCCAATTTTCATTCATAGCAATCCAATAAGATTCTACTTTGACCCAAACGTAATCGACTTGTTTCTTTTCTTCTAAAACTTGATAAATTCCTTTTCGAATATAACCATTACTAGAAGAAGTAGTACTAGGATCACTTCTAGCATTCAAATTATCTACTAATACTTCCACTTGATTCACAGATGGATTTCGACTAACAGGAGTTCCTACGATTTTTTTTTCTTCTGTTGGTAACTCCTTCCAATTTAATGATCCACCCCAAATTTCATTAGTAAAACTACGATCAAGATAAAATACATCTTCGGGTTTTACGGATGTTCCTGGTGTCATAATCCAAGCACCATTTGAATTTTGTTTCCAATTATCGCAGTATCCTCGTCCGCAAGACATATGAATATGATTAGCAGTAGCCCCATCTACTCCTTCATAGCAAATAATTTCGCCTCGCTTAAAAGTATCCCCTACTTTGATATTTTTTAAGTCGGAATCATTAGAATGCGTAAGAGCAATATAAGCAATATCGGTAAATGTTGGGGTAACAACTGGAGAAGTAGAGACTAACCAAATCGTATTGGTATAACCATTTCCTACTCCTTGAACATTGGTAACTTTCATTTCATCACAGCAACAGTAAATAGGATCTCTTCCTGTATCGATTCCAGCATCATCAATTGGATAATCAACTAAGCCATCTGCTACATTGATACAGTGATTGCGATGGCTTCCTTCATCATATCGACAAGTAATGCGCATATTTTTTAAAGGATATGTCATATAATTTTTAGTCATAATCAATCTCTCCTATAATATCGGTATCTTGAATATCAGGATTCATTTCTGATGGTGAAGTTGTATTCTCTTCTTTTCCTATTAAATCTTTATAACTAGAAAGTTTACCTTCCAAACTTTTATAGATAGTATCAGCACCTAAAAAACTAAATAGGCCAACCCACAAACTATGAATCACATTGGCATTTGTGAAAGTTTGACAAAAGAAGAAGCCTAATATCATATTGGTAAGAAAGCCTTGTATAATAATACATTTACTATTTCGACAAAATTTCTTTGTCTTCTGAATAAAAATTACCGTAATACTACTACAAGCAATAGCGATTACTAATAAATTTTGAAGTAAGCTCCAATTTAACATATTATCCCTTCCCTTCACCATATTATATGAAGGAAAAAAGAGGATGTCTGTTAGATTGACACAGGAAAAAGAAAAAAAGGACTTGCATCTCATACTAATTTATATTAAACTATAAGAGTAATTGCCGATTTAGTTTAGCGGTAAAACAGGCCCTTGGTAAGGGTCAGAGGACATTTCGACTATGTCATTCGGCACCAGATTGATAGTTACTCGGACTTTTATGGTTCGAGTTTTAAAATGGTCGAATTCATGATATAATTTTTATAGATTTAATTGTTAAATTTTCAATTTAGAAAACATACTTGCTAATTGACAAACTCAATTAACAAAATATTTATGGAGGCAAAACAGTTATGCAAATAGTTGAAGTTGGTATAAAATTAAAAAATAATTTTAATTATTATGATACTTTTTTAAAAAATAATGGGTTTTATAATGATTTTAATGTTAAAACACATGATATCTACTATACTAATAAAAATTTAGATAATCTAAGTGAAAATGAAATGAAAAATTCTTGTATTAGATTGAGAAGTTGTAATGGCAGTTCATTTAAAGTTCAAAATAATTTACTAAAAGAATTAGATATAAATGAAGTTTCTTTTAACGAGTTAATTGCATTAGAAAAAAGATTATCAGAATGTGATTATAAAAAAATATTTGATACTCTTAAATATGACCATCATTATTATAAGAAAGGTATGAATAGTAAAATTCAATTGCAAGAAATTAAGGATATCGGATTATTAGTTTATTATGATAATTCAATTTATTATGAATTGCCACTAGAAGAACAAAGAAAAAAATTAATCGATGAATTAATTTCTTATGGATTTGATGAAATTAATTATAATACATTGGGACTAGATAAATTAAAAACATTATATTATAAAAAAGAGTGTTATAGTAAAAATCAAAATGGATAGATAAGTTGTTGTACTTCTTCCCTTAGGGCACCAGATAGATAGTTACTCGGAAAACTCGAGCAAAAATAGAAAACGTACTTGATAAAAGTGCGTTTTTGTGTTATTATGTATTTGTCAAGGAAACTTGCATAAAATAAAAAGGAAATACTTAACAACGCAATGTTGAGTACTCGCCAATATATTGGTTAGCACTTAATCTTGTTAGATTGAGTGCTTTTCTTTTACATAGAATACTATATTACAAAAGTAAAAAGTAAGGCTATTAGTAAAAGAATAATAAGAATAAGTGATAAGATTAAAAAATCTTTCTTAGACATACTATCAGCCTCTCTTCTTTATGAAGTTTGGCAAGCACTCAACTGTTAAATATTCCTATACAAATCATAACAAACATTTATTTTTAACACAATACAATTTGATACTAAATTTGTCAAAGTGCAATTCTCTTTTTGTCATAAAATGAATGAAACTTGCAAAAAAATCCATATTGTGATAATATGTATTTGTCAAGGAAACTTGCATAAAATAAAAAAGGGAACATTCAGTTTTTCCGAATTGAATGTCTACCCACTATATTGTGTTAGACACTTATTCTAGCGAATGAGTGTCATTTTTTTATAACTACTATCATAATGATAAGGAGAAATAAAATGATAGTAATGAGCTTGAGAACTTTTAAAATAAAAGTCTTAGTTTTCATTTTTATCAAACCCCCTTTCTCTAAAGATTGGAGGTAGACACCCAACAACTGATATTCCCTATAAAAAGTATACTATTTATTATATATAAAAACAAGTGTTCGAGTAATATTTTATTAAAAAGTTGTTGAACTTCTTCCCTTAGGATACCAGATAGATAGTTACTCGGAAAACTCGAGCAAAAAATAGAAAACGTACTTGCTACAAGCTCGTTTTTATGTTATAATAATCGCATAAATTTAAACAGGAATACCTAATTTAATGAGTTAGGTACTATTCCAAAATCTTTAGATTAGTACCAACCTATACAGTTGGTACTATTTTTATTAATATGATGAAAATCATGTTAATAAGAAATATTAGATGGGGGAAAACTAATATGAATATCTATGATAACAATTATGAATCAATCCAAAAAAAAATAACACTTACTAATGTTTTAATCAATCGTGATAATTTAATAATTCCTGGTGAAAAAGAAGAAGCAATATCAGAATTAGTAATATCTCAAATCACGAAAAATAAAGATTATAAAATTCCACATTTAAAGAAATCTACATACGATGTAGAAATGGAGAAAGTTACATTAAACTTACAAAAATATTTACAATCAAAAGAAATTGAAGAAAAATATCAAGATTTAATTGTAACACAATATCTAGTGAAGCAATGTACACCTCCTCAGGTATACTATTCAACTTTTTATGGTCCTCACATCCCATGTAGTATCAACATTCCCTATCAACTTGATGAATTATCTCATATTCATATTGGTCATGAAGTGATGCATGTTTTTTTAGATAATGAAAGTTGTAAAGAATGGAAGTGGCTTTTCTTATATTCAGAGGTTATTCCTATGTTATATGAATTAATACAAGTTAGTGATGAAAATAAAATGACCAAACAAAAGGTTTTAAAATGGAGATTATCGAAATTATTAGAAATGTACAATAATATTTTTAGAGAAGATATCATAAAAGTATTACAAAATGATCAAAAAGCTTTACTATATTATCAAATGCCAGAAAAGCAATATTTTATTGCATTCTACTATACAATTTTACTTTATGATCTATATTGTCAAGATGAAAAAAGTGTACGATTAACGTTACAAAGTGTATTAAAACAAGAAATCACAACAAAACAAATGTTAGAAAATTATGGATTACTAAAAAATGTAGACAATGTTTCTTTTGAAAAGAGTTATTCTTTAGTACTGAAAAATCATTTATATGAATAAGGAACAGTTGTTGGACACTTTCCTATCTATAGAAAACAAATGAAGAAGATGAGTTATTGATACATCTTCTTCATTTGTTTTTCTTTGTTCTCTAATGTGTCTTGTTGATAATCTGCAGGATAACTGATTTCTTTCCCATATTTATACTTCATAAATTCTTCGATATGCTCCTCTACGACAGGAATCAATTCAAAAGGAAGTCCTATTTTTCTTACTACATTTCCTCTAGTAGTGTCTTGTTCACCAAAAATAATCAATTCATCAATATTAGCATCTTCAAAAGCAGTATCTTGTCGAAAGTTTAAAATGTCCTCTTCCCTATTTACAAAAGACCACTGAAGACATAACTGTTTTTCATCATCATTTTTTAATGTATAAAATAAAGTTGGTTCACCAAACTCTTCCTTGAATACTTCATAAAAATCACTTAATACTGCCAATTTATGTCCCATTGTTTGCGGATAAACCTCTTCTTGTATAGACAATCTTAAACATTCATTTTGACAGTATTTAATACCAAAAGTAATACAATCACAATCTCTTTCTAGACTATGATCATCATAATAATCATAAGAAAAAGAATAATACCTTCCCGCAATAATACTAGAATAACAGCTGTCAAAATCAATTTTATTCCATTTAAGACCTTGATTCATTTTTGCAGCCAAGAATTTCTTAAGTTCTCTACAATCATTCGTATTCGACATTATATTTTTCATACCAAAACCTCCACTACAATACTATTTTAACATACTTTAAAAATGGACTAAACAAATTTTTAGTTTTTCATCTAGAAAATCCCTTAAAAATTTCTTGAATGGTCTTTTTATCTACATTTCTTTGATTATAAATTTTTCGACTAACTACCATACTATTTTTCTTTTGAAATTCTCGATTTAAATATTCATAATACGTACCTGGCGTAATAATACCATTCATCTTTAATAAATCAATTCCACTTTTTCCAATAATATTATTAGCTAATTTACAGCAATTCGTACCTAATACAAAATACTTTTTAAATCGTCCCTCTTTAAATTTATAAAATTTAGCGTTCGTCATTTGATATAAACAACTGGCATAATCTTTATATTTACTTTTGCTAATTTTCTTTTTTTGAGATAAAGCCACTAAATAAGGAGGTTTCCATTCATATAAATTATCAAATGTTTTTTGAATAATTTTATCAAGATTCTTTTTTTGATTCTCTGTTAACTTTAAGCCAAACACAAATAAAGTTTTTTTACTATGTTCAATACAAAAAGGAATATATTTTTCTCTATCCGTTGTAAATAAAACCCCATCACCAATCATCGTAAAAAAGCGAATAGATTGTCCATCATAATTACCATAAGAAATAACTTGTCCATGATAACATAAGTCAACATGACCGATACGATTAAATCCTAAACTGGAAGTATGTACAAAGATTTCCAAATCAGGAACTATATCTTCCTTTTTTTCTTCAAATAAAAATGGTTTATCATAATTTTCTTTATCTAATAGATAATTAATTTCATTTAAAACGGTATAAGGAATTAATGCTTCAATAAAAACAGGTAAAGTAATCCTAATATTTCTTCTAATTTTATTTTTGATGCGCTTAGGAATTAAAAAAGAAATAAAATCAAAAATATAATTAATTCCTAATAAAATAAGATAAATTCCTATAATAACTAAAACAATATTTAAATTTTTAAGAGGAAAAATAATAATAGGAATCGCAATCACAAAATAGAAAATACCTAATATCAGTTCTGTTAATCTCCCATTTGCTTTGTTTCGATATAAAATATAATAATTAATAAATTTAATGATAGCATTAATCAATAAATAAAATCCAAAGATAATTGGTAAAATAGATAAAGGAATATCTCGAAATAATGATAAAATCAAACAAAATACCAAATAAAGAAAACTTTTAGTAAAACTCATATTTTTATCTTTTCGTTTGCCAATAAAATAATTCACAAACTGTTTAATAGACAAAAATAAAATCGCAATTAAAAATACATTTACGAAGTTAATATATAAATAATCCCTACCAACTACCATGAGAATGCCGATGAACACTAAACCAATTCCAATTACTAAAGAATTCGTAGCACTAAAAAACTTATCACTTTTGATCATAAATTACTCCATTTTCAGATTAATACATATGGGAAACAAAATGTTCTGTTTTTTGATAGAAATTTCTAAATGATTGTACCAAACTTTCTTTAGAAAATTCTATTCCAATATATCGAGGTAAATTTTTGGGTTTTCTAAATATCTCTAAAGATACATATTTATCAGCCATACTAATAATCCAACCTTCTATATATCTAGGTGGTAACAGAGTTAAAGGAAACATATGTCTCCTAATAGCATTTTCGATTCGTTCATTCATTAAACTAGGAAAAAATTGGTAAGAATTCATAGAAGCAATTTTCCCATGAATAAATCCATGTTTTTTCCAAGGAATAGGATTTTTATATTCTCTCCACGGAATCATATAAAAATCATGTAATAAAGCACCAACTACTACATTTTGAATATTGATGTTTTTATATTTTTGAATCAACTTTGCGATTTGATAACTACACCAAGCTACCCTGATAGAATGATCATATACAGAGTCATTATGATGTAAAAAAGTTCTACGACGCTGAAATTCACTATTTCTTAAAATAGGTTCTGCAATAGCATAAAATTCTTTTTCTTGATAAATTTGATTGTACATAATCATCACCAAACATCATTATACACTAAAAAGGAAAAGACTACAACGATTTAACGAAACAATAAAATTAGTAATAGAAAGAAAAGAAAAAGTAAACTAACTAAAAATAAAATCCTATTTCCCTGCGTTGGAAAATTACTTTCTCCTTCTATTTTTGCTTCTTGAATAACTTCTCCTTTTCTTCTTTTAATAATATCTTTTCTGGCCATATTAGTCTCCTCTATATTTTGATTTTTTCTTTCTATTTCATTATATCAAAATAAAAAAAAGATATACAGTTTTTTACCAAAAAAGAAAGAAAAAAATAAAGACTAAACTTTATTTTTTCGGTTGATACTGAAATAATACTGATGGTCGATGTCCCCCACCTGTCTGTACTTTATCTGTTTTTTCTACTTTATTTTGAATGATTCTACGAAAAGCAGGATCTAACAATTTTTTTCCAAGAATTACTTCGTATACTTGCTGCAATTCTCCAAGTGTAAAATATTTAGGCATCATATTAAAAACAATATCCGTATATTCAATTTTATTTTTTAATCTAGCAATTCCGCAAACAATAACCTTAGCATGATCAAAGGCTAAATGAGTATTCTTTTTAACGATATATTCATAACGATCACTAGTAGGACTCTTTAGTTTTTTCGCAATCACAATAGAAAAATTTTCTTGATGATTATCAAAAGTAACCTGAATTTCTTTTTCATCTTCTAAAACACTCATTTGAAACCAACTAGCATTACTATTTAAATGATCCTTTAAGCGATTTTTATCTACTAATGCAATATAAGATACAGAAACAATCCTCATTCTAGGATCCCGATGAACGTCGCCAAAAGTATATAACTGTTCCATATAAATATCTTGTAAATTGGTTTCTGTTTTTAAAATACGTTTTGCAGCATCATCAATCGTCTCATCCATTTTAATAAATCCTCCAGGTAAACACCATTGATCCTTAAATGGATAATTATCTCTTTTTACTAATAGAATACTAAATTTTTTTTCTGGAAGTTTACGATAATTTCCCGTTTCTTCACTAGCAACACTAAAAACTAAAGTATCTGCTGTCAGTGATAATTTTTCAAATCGACTAGAGTCATAATCCTTTAAAAATTCTTCTTCCGATTGGTATACTTTTTCACTCATATTGACACCTCTTTTAAATCAAATCATACTTTTATTATAACACAACTGTTCATTTCTACCTATTATTCTTGTAACAATAACAGCATATCAATTACCTTAGAAATTACCTCTTCTTTATTTTTCATTCGATCTTGATGAAATACCTCAATTTGATCATCAAAAAAAGTATCTGCTATTCTATCATAAATACTGATATAAACCAAATTAGGATTCTTAGAAGGGTTCACAGAATCGATAGCATTTAACATACCTGTAATCCCAACGCCATAACTACTATTAGCAAAAAGTGCAATGTTTTTACTCATTTCTTTAGCTGTTTCCATACTATATACTGTATAAGTATCAATCACTTTTTTAGATACACCCATCTTAATTTTAAATTCATTCGAATAAGTAACAGCTGCATAATGAAGGATATCACTGGCTCCTTCAATATTGGTAATGGCATTAGCTACTCCTCCACCAGTGCAAGATTCCATTGTCGAAATCGTTTTCTTCTTTTCCTCTAATAATCTTACTAATTTTTCTATTTTTTCTGACATTTTACTTTTTCCCTTTCATAAAATTTATTAATTATAGGCCACATATAATCTTTGATATATGGTTTTACTTGGTCTAATAGATTGAAATCTAATCCATAGTAAGCTTCACTAAGAGAACCTACAATAGCACCAATGGTATCCGCATCACCACCAATTGATGCAGCAATTCTTAAAGCATTTTCAAAACTACTAGATTCTAGGAAACAAAATAATGCTTGAGGAACAGATTCACATGTCTTACTAGAAAACACATAATTTTTTCTCAAGTCTTCTAAATGATAGTCTAATGAATAATAATTTTCCTGCAAATACTTTTTCAGTGCTTCCTTAGTATGCCCATTTCTTAATAAGAAAATACTAACGGCAACTGCTTCTGCTCCAATCAGTGCTTCTGGATGATTATGGGAAGGAATGGTAGCTAGATAAGCATTTTTCTTTACTTCTTCTAAAGTATCAAAATAACCAATTGGAGAAACACGCATAGCGCCACCATTTCCATAACTATTCCCTTGATAAGTACCCTCTAACCATTTCACAAAACCACGACCAAATCTACTTCTACCATAAATATCTAATCCGGCATTCACTTCCTTTAATCCATACTCTCTTAGATATTTTTCATAATCTAGATGATGTAAAAAAGCATCCGCTATTGCACAAGTTAAAATGGAGTCATCCGTACAAGATAGGTTTTCTGTTAATAAACTTGAATTAGCATCCATTACTTTTATTCTTTCTTGATAAGGGGTAGGTTGATGATATTTTTTAAAATACTCTATTTCTAAAACTTCACGATAGGAATTGATAATATCCCCTATGATTGCACCTAACATTACTTTCACCTCTTTCATTCACTTGATTTATCATTCGATGATTCTTTCCTAATAATTCTTTCATTTGCCAACTAGGCTTTCTATCATCATTCTAATAAAAATCTATTGATTTTTCTATATTTTTCTATTCCCTATATAAATTTTTATCTTGAATATACGCTAATACTTTTGGATGAATAAATTCTTCTACCTTTTCATAGTCTTGATTTCTTAAATATTCTCTAACTAGAGTAGAAGATAAAAAATTATTTTCTAAAGGTACTATCTGAATATGACTTCGATACTTTTGATACTTAACTAATAACTTTCTGATATTTTCTTCTCTTGGAATCACAATTACTCTATAATTTTTTAAAATTTCTTGATAGCATTTCCAAGTATCAAATTGTGCTAGATTATCGCTACCACAAATAAAATAAATATCATCCCTAGGATACTGTTTCTGAAAATACTCTAAAGTTTCATATGTATAAGTTCTTCTTCCAAATTCATAGTTAGATACTGAAAAGTGTTCTTCCTCTTCTACTATTAAATTTAACATTTCATATCTTTCATAATCATGAATGAGTCCTGCTTTCGGATAATCATTACTAGTAGGAACAAAAATAATAAAATCTAATAACTGTTTTTCAAGTAACTGTTTACCAATACTTTCATGCATCTTATGAGGAGGATTAAAACTTCCTCCATAAATTCCTATTTTCATGATAACTTCTTTACCCATTCTTGGTAACTTGCATCACTTGGCATTCTTAAATCTCCTCTAGGAGATAAACTAACTGTTCCTACTTTAGGACCATCTGGTAGAGCATTTCTCTTAAATTGTTGAGTGAAAAATCTTTTTAAGAAAACTTCCAACCATTTTAAAATTTCTTTTTCTGTATAGATTCCTGCAAAAGTATGTTTTGCTAATAATAATAATTTATCCGGATTTGCTCCATAGCGAAAGAAGTGATATAAGAAGAAGTCATGTAATTCATAAGGTCCTATTTTTTCTTCTGTTTTCTGTTTGATTTTACCATCTTTAGAAGGAGGTAATAATTCAGGGGAAATTGGAGTATCTAGAATATCATATAAAATGGATTTTACTTTTACATTAGTATCGGCAACATAGCGAACCAAATATTTGACTAAAGTTTTAGGAATGGAAGTATTGACACTATACATACTCATATGATCTCCATTATAAGTACACCAACCTAAAGCAAGTTCTGATAAATCACCAGTTCCTACGACAATTCCACCAATTTTATTCGCAACATCCATTAAAATTTGAGTTCTCTCTCTTGCTTGCACATTCTCATAGGTAACATCGTGAATGCTAGGATCATGACCAATATCCTTCATATGTAATAGACTTGCTTCTACAATAGGAATTTCCTTTAATTCTACCTGATAAGCTTGCATTAATTTTTTGGCATTTTCTAGTGTTCTAGAAGTCGTTCCAAAACCAGGCATCGTAATTGCTGTGATATTTTTAGTATCGAATCCTAACTTTTGGTAAGCTTCGACAATGACTAAAAAAGATAAAGTAGAATCGAGTCCACCACTAATTCCAATCACCGTTTTATCTGTTCCAATATGCTGTAATCGTTTGGCAAGACCACATGCTTGTATTTCCAAAATTTCCTGACATCTTTTTTCCCTTTGGGTAGTATCATTTGGTACAAAAGGATTTTTCTCATACGTTCTATGAAGTGATTTACTATCTCTTATGCTAACAGGAACTTCTCTTACCGGTGTTGTTGGTCTTATTCCCATATAACTAATATCTTTCATTCTTAAATTATTTAGTTTTTGAACATCAATATCTTGAATAATTAGTTCACTATCAAACTGAAAACGTTTACTTTCCTCTAAAATGGCACCATTCTCAGCTATCATAGCATGACCAGAAAAGACAACATCACAAGTAGATTCTAATACTCCACTAGATGTATAGATATAACCACAAATCAATTTACTAGATTGACTCTTTACTAAATTCTTTCGATATTCATACTTGCCAATCAATTCATTACTACTAGAAAGATTAAATATTAAGTTAGCACCATTTAATGCTAATGAATTACTTGGTGGTACAATGCTCCATAAATCTTCACAAATCTCAATACCAAAATTCATATTTTCTTCTTGGATATCCTTAAAAAGTAAATCCGTTCCAATAGGTACTACTTGATCACAATAAGTAATTTCTGTTTTTAATAAATCGAGACTAGTTGCAAACCAACGTTTTTCATAAAACTCATTATAATTAGGAATATAAGTTTTAGGGACAATTCCTAAAATTTTTCCTTTTTGTACAACAACACTACAATTAAACAATTGATTATGAATGCCAATGGGAGCACCAATGATAGAAATTAATTCTAACTCTTTGGTTTCCTGTAAAATTTTTTGAATTCCTTCTTTACTACTTTTTAAAAGTTGTTCCTGAAAAAATAAATCACCACAAGTATAACCGGTTATACATAATTCAGGAAAAACCAAAATCGCTACTTCTTCTATCTCTGCTTTTTTCATAAGAGAAATGATTTCTTCTACATTATAAGATACATCCGCTACTTTTAATTTAGGAACACAAGCTCCTACCTTAACATAACCATATTCTTTCATACAATACCTCCTACTGTTAGTTTACCCCTCATATCTTTATCTTACTCTATTTCCAAATATTTTGCATCTTTAATAATGCATATTTTGAATTTACCCCTTGAATCCATCCTTCATTTAGTAATTCATAAGCTTCTTTTTGACTACATAAAAAGTAATGAATAAACTCTCCTTCATCTAGCATTTGCTTACTAATCTTTACACAACCAGTTGCTAACACGATGGTGTTATAACTACTAGAACATCCTTCATCTTGATAAAAACCATCGATTACTTCTAAAGTTTCTGCTTGATAACCGGTTTCTTCTTGTAGTTCCCTTTTGGCTGCTAGGATTGGGGACTCTTCTTTTTCAATATAGCCAGCGGGAAACCCAATCCCAACTTGTTCTTTTGTATGAACTCTAGGTTCTATCACCATAATCCATTCTTGATCTTTCGTAATGGGAATAATAATCACTGCATTTCCATCTTTTTTATTTTTTAAAATCTTTTCTCTAGTAATTACTTTACCATTATTGAGTTCATAATCTTTGACTTCCACTGTTAAAAAGTGACTAGATACATTTTCTTTTTCCATGACTCGTCTTGTTTTAAATTTTTTGATAGATTCTTCTAATTCTATCTTCTTATCTTTACGCATGATATTTTCCTAGTTTCTTTTGATATTCTTTTTTTCTACTTTCTACTTTTTCTAATTCGTCATGTAGCATCTTTTCTTTTTGAATTCTTAGCTTTTCACTCAAATCAACATAATAAGTATGTGGATTATAAATATCAGTAATACGATCCGTTAACGTTTGATATTCCTGTTCACAATATTCTCTACTTAATTTTAAACTTGGTACTTCATAAATTAATTTTCCTTGTTCAAAAATAGGAACTTGTAATTCTCTTACACGATAATTAGAAATTTCTGTTTTCTTCCAAGGATTTTTATCATCGACTAAAGTATAATGTTTAGAATTGATTTCTTCATCATATACGGTAATCACATCTCCTAATACTTGATTCGTATCTTGACTATAGAAGCGATAAATCTTTTTATACCCTGGATTTAAAGTCTTAATACTATCAGCACTTACTTTAATACATGGTACTGGTTGATTATCTTTTTCTACTGCTACTAATTTATAGACATAATTTGCCCTATCTTTATTAGCAACAATATTATCTCCTATCCCAAACGTATCAATTTCACTACCATTTTTTAATAGGGTATCTACTTGTTTAGCATCTAATCCATTAGATACACAAATTTGAACATCATCCATTCCTACTTCCTGAAACATTTTACGAGCCATTTTAGTAAGATAAGTTAAATCTCCACTATCAATACGAATTCCTTTTAAATGATAACCAAGTGGATCTAAATATTCCTTTTGAAGACGAATCGCATTCATGATTCCACATTCTACATCATAAGTATCGACTAATAATACTAATTCATTTTTATTAGGAGCAGCTTTGGCATAAGACAAAAAGGCATTGTATTCACTTTCTGGATGAGATTGTACCAAAGCATGAGCAATGGTTCCTGTAATGGGAATATTATATTTCTTGCCAGCTAATGTATTACTAGTAGCACTACATCCTCCAAGATAAGCAGCTTTACTTTCTAAAAGAGTAGCATCAATTCCTCCACGTACACGTCTCGCACCAAATTCGGCTACCGGTCTATTGTTTGCTGCTTTGGTAATTTGCTTAGCTGCTGTTGCTGTTAAGCTACCGGTATTAAAACAAGTTAGTAAAGCTGTTTCCAAAATTTGAGCTTCAATAATAGGAGCTTTCACAGTCATAACTGGTTCGTTAGGAAAAACGACTGTTCCATCAGGTACTGCCCAAATATCTCCTGTAAATTTCAAATCTTGTAAGTAATTTAAAAATTCTTCAGATAATTTGTTAGTAGATCTTAAATAACTAATATCAGATTCTTCAAAATGGAAATTTTGAACATAATCGATAGCTTCTTTTAATCCACAAGCAATTTGATACCCACTACCTACAACATTAGAGCGATAAAAGACATCAAAATAGGCAATTTCTTCTTTTCTTCCTTCTTGATAATAAACATCACTCATCGTAAGCTCATACAAATCTGTCATTAAGGTTTTATTTTCTTTAGGATTTACGATATCTAAAATACGATGATACAATTCTAAGTTATCGCGACAATAATTGGCAATATAGTAAATCACCATATCTTCCTCTTCAAAGTGGCACATGTTAGATTGATGTCCACGATCAAGAATATACACACAATAATGATTATCTAAAACTTGAATGATGATTTCACCAATTCCATAATCAATTTCTTCTTTTTGATAACAGAAATGAAAATGGTTTCTTTCCTCATATTGATTTAAAATTTCTTCTACTTTTTTTATTTTTTGAATCTCCATCATATTAATTTTCTCCTTTTAACTTTTTTACTTTTTTGGCACCTTGCTGTTCTAATAGTAAATAAGCAGCATCCGTATATTGTTTACGATTATGAATACCAGGAATTTCATAAGTTTCAATGGCATCTTCATGAACTCTAACTTCTACTTTTCGATTTACTTGATCAAAATAGTTCATCATAGAAATGACTCCATTTACGATACAAATATCGCTACAACATCCAACAATATCAAATTCAGAAATGTTTTTTGCTTGTTCCATAGTTTCAATAAAACCAGGAGCTTCACGAAAACTAGTACAGTTTTTCTCAAATGATAACGTATTTTCCTGGTGTTCAAAATCTTTAAATTCATCAATTAATTCAGCTTCTTTGGTACCTTTTAAGCAATGCCTAATATCACCAAAACGTTGATGTTCTACCGAATCTAATTCATGACAATCTTTAATAAAGACAATCAACTCTTCTTCCTTTTGATATTCATGAATTAATTCTAACTGTCTTTTAATGGTATGTTCAATATAGGAATCTGCTAAGCCTCCTTCTCGTACAAAACCATTTACCATATCTACTATAATTAAGCACTTTTTATAAACTTTTAAATTTTTCATGATTCCATTACTCCTTTTCTTTTTTCTTTATTTTTTAATTGAACCATTACGCTTACACCATCAAATTTTGCTTCTTCGTTCAAGTGTTCAGCCATTCCATAGCCAGTCAAATGAGATTTTATTTCCGTACGATATGCCATCTCTTCTACCGTTAAGTTTTCTTGATTTAATACATATGTAAATGCTTCTTTAACCATTGGTTCCGTTATCATAATTTCGGAACTTATTTTTTCTCCTAAAATTTCACGCGTATGTTGGAATACATTTTTAACAACAACTTCCTTATAAGGATTCATGTTATATCCTGTTTCAATGATTTTAATAGTAGTGATTACTTTACCTTCCATACCCAGACATTCTTTGAAATAGAGTGTTAAAATTTTTTTCATTTGTTCTTCCGTAAAATTTATTTTCATATTATCCTTCTTTCTTTTTAACATTTTGTTAAAAACATTAGTTATTTTTTTAACAGACTTTTCTCATCTGTTATTAACATTATATTAATAACATAATTGCTTGTCAACACTTTTTTTAATTTTTATAAAAAAAAGATTTCAAACTAGCTATTGAAATCTTTTACAAATTTTTGATGCGAATCATAAAGGTATGAACGATAGATAATAAAGTAACACCTACATCTGCTAAAATAGCCATCCAAATAGAAGAATAACCTAACAGTGCTAATAACAAAACAATTCCTTTAGTCACTAAAGCAAATCCAATATTATATGTTACAATCATTCTCGTAAATCTAGAAATTTGAATTGCTTTGGGAATCATAGATAAATCATCTTTCATCAGTACAATATCACTAGCTTCTATCGTAACATCACTACCAATACCACCCATGGCAACCCCTAAAGTAGCAACTTTCATAGTCGGAGCATCATTCATACCATCTCCAACAAAAAGAACTTGATGATTTTTGGTCAATTCTTTTACTTTATTGACTTTATCTTGTGGCAATAAAGATGCAAAGTAATGATCAATACCTACTTTTTTAGAAATATCTTGAACAATTTCTTCATGATCACCTGATAATATCATTAAATTAGAAATTCCTATTCTTTTTAACTGAGTAATTGCCGATTTAGCATTTTCTTTGATTTGATCACTAATCACAAGATAACCTAAATATTCTTTCTTAGTTGCAATATAAATAATCGTTCCTATCTTATTAACAGGATGAATCACAATTTTATTTTCTGTTAAAAATCTTTCATTTCCTAAATAATAGATTTGATTCTGATACTTGGCCTTAATCCCTTTACCACTTTCTTCTTGAAGAACAGTAACTTCTTTCTTTTCTATTTTTTTACCATAGAAATCCACAATGGATTTCGCAATAGGATGATTACTAAAAGATTCGCAATAAGCTGCAATTTTTAATAAATTATTTTTTGGATGAAAAGAGTTTACCTCTGTTACCTGAAAATTTCCTTCCGTAATTGTTCCTGTTTTATCAAACACAATACTATCGATAGTAGATAAATGATCTAATTCATTGGATCCTTTAACTAAGATACCTTCCCTACTACATCTGCCAATCCCTTGAAAGAAGCCAAGTGGCACAGAAATTACTAAAGCGCAGGGGCAACTCATCACTAAAAATACTAAAGCATGATAAAAATGATGAGAAAAAGAAGAACCAAATAAAGTAGGAATCACAGTAATTAAAACAGCTAAAATGACGATTACTGGTGTATATACTTTAGAAAATTTAGTAATAAATTTTTCAGTATTGGTTTTTTTATCATTAGAATGTTCCATTAAATCGATAATTTTACTAGCAGTACTAGTTTCATAAGTAGAAGTTGCTTGAATGGTTAAAACACTAGTTAAATTTACCATTCCACTGAATACCATTTCTTTTGTATGGATATTGCGTGGAATAGATTCCCCAGTCAAACTAGAAGTATCTAAAGTACTTTCCCCTTTTATGACGATTCCATCTAGTGGAATGATTTCCCCAGGTCTTACTTCAAACAAGTCCCCTATTTTAGCTTTTTTGGTAGGTACTGTTTCTAGAGTATCTTTTGTTAGTAAATGAATGGTATCGCTTCTTAAATCCATTAACTCTGTAATACTATCTTTTGTATGATGAACTGCCATATCTGATAGATACTCGCCAATTTGAAATAATAGCATTACTACTACTGCTTCTTTATATTCACCAATACAGAAAGCACCAATTGTTGCAAGTATCATGAGAATATTTTCATCAAAAAATTCTTTTTCTTTTAGATTATGAATAGCATGAAGATAAATTTCAAAAGATACAATGAGGTAACTGAATAATAATGTTAAAAAATAAAGTACAGGAGATTTTTGAAAGAAAAAAGATAAGACAAATAATAAAAGACTTGATACAATTTTTAAAAAATCACTATTAATTTTTTTCACCTTTTGCCTCCTTAATATGTTCTAATCCGTATTTTATGATAATTCGAATATGATCATCTGCTAAGCGATATGTTACAGTTTGACCAATTTTCTCTGTGCTAACGACATTAGCAAGTCTTAGAAGTTTTAATTGATGTGAAACAGCAGATTGGCTAACCTCTAGTAGTTCCGAAATTTCACTTACACATTTTTCCTGATCGGTTAATAATTCTAAGATACGAATTCGAGTAGGATCAGCAAAAATTTTAAAAAAGTCACCTAACTCTGTTAATAGTTGTTTACTTTCCATTTTTATGATATTCCTTTCTAATTATTATATGAATAATTGTTCATATATTCATGATACTCTATCGGAAAAAAAATGTAAAGTTTTTTATAAAAATTTATGATTTTTTTGTCAAAAAAATGAGGGTAAAAATTAAGCATTTTTTCATTTTTTGAATTTCGGTTGAAATAATTTTTTTAAATATTATCCTTATTTTATATAGTTAAAATCGATTTTCGGTCATTTAAAAAAAGGTCCTTAAGTAATTAACTTAGATACCACCAATCCAACAGTAACAGTAAGTGTTAATGGCAAAGTAGCAACCTTAACATTAACGGAT
>CANQBE010000003.1 GCA_947589515.1 uncultured Bacilli bacterium | reverse complement strand
CCATTTAAGATTTCTTCTCGATGTGGTGCTATTACTTGTACTGTTCTTGCTGTACTATTTAAGTTTCCTTCTTTATCAACTACAATATATCTAACTGTATAACTTCCAATTAAACTTGTCTTCACTTCTCCTATTGTTACTACTTTGTTTCCTTCTTTTACTTCTACTCCTTCTTCTTTATAATAATCTCCTTCTCCTAGGGTTAATGTTTGCTCACCTTTTAGCGTAATACTTGGTAAGGTATCTGTTTGATTTATGGTGACAATCCTTGTTGCTTGTCCCATATTACCGCTTTCATCTGTTACATGATAAGTAATATAATAGATTCCTGTTTGAGTAGTATCAATCTCTTGTACTTCTTTTACTTCTTGATTGGTTCCATTATAATATTCAATTGTTGTTGTAACATCATCGATTGTAAATATCTCTTGATCATCTTCTACTTTTTCTACTCCTAATTCGTGATATTCTTCTCCTACTTTTAAATGAACATCTTGATTTCCTTTTTCATCTTTCTTTAAAGTAATGATTGGTGGAGTATCTACTACATATCCATCATCTACGTCTTGAATACTATCTACTACAATCCTTGCTTTAAACTCTTTTCCTTGAATCTCATTTGGTGCACTAATATCTATCCATAACTTGATTCCATAACTATCTTTTGCTCCATCTGCTTCGATACTCGTATTTTTTACAAATACTAAACTACTACTTAAATCACTTAATAATACTGGTTTACTATATTCTCCATTATTTTTGGCATAACTAATTCTTATATATTCTAATGGAACCATATTTTTTATATTTTTATCTATCTCTAATCGAATTTGATATCTAGCATCAATATTGCCATTATTGGTTACTGTAAATTCATGAGGGGTTTGTTGTAATCCATCTTGATTACTCATTGGATAAGTATCCTCTAAATTAATAACAGATGTCTTTTTTGCATAATCTACTTTTAAATTTCCTGTATAAATTACATAATCTTTACTTGTTGTACTCGTTACAAAAAAAGCATAACTAACTGTTAATATTCCTATTAATCCTGAACATACCATTAAAATCAAAATGATTTGTTTCAAACTCAATTTCTTTCTCATTTAGTTTCACCTATCCTATATTTACAGTATAGCACATTTTCTTTCAAACAAAAAGAAGAAATCAATTCTTCTTTTAAATTAACATGATAGCCATGCACCTAAAATAATAGCAAGTAAGATATAAAGAACAATTATAATGACATATCCACTTCCTGAGGTGTTTTGGCAGTTATTTGTTTGTCCTTGATTACAAGACATGTTCTTCACCTCCTTAGATTAGATCCATGCACCAAGAATAATTACTAATAAGATAAATAAAACTAATACGATAGCGGAACTTGATACGTAATTACCCATAATTAAATTCCTCCTTTTTTTGATTACTCATAGTATCATATGGAAATTTTAAAAAAAAGTTCAGGCCAGAAATGATTTTTTTTGAAATTATTGTTTTTTTTAAAGATATTTGTTATGATAATACATGTACTAGGAGGAAAAACTATGAAAAAAAATACAATCAAATTAGTAGGTAGTACTTTAGCATTATTACTACTTGCAACAGGATGTGGAAAAGTACCAAAACTTGAAAATGGTCAAGATGCAGTTGTTACTTTAAAAGGAGAAAATATTTCTGTAGATACTTTGTATCAAGAAATGAAAGATAAATTTGCACTTAGTGTGTTATTAGATTTAATGGATACGGAAATTTTAAATCAAAAATATCCAGATACTGATGAATCTAAAAAAGAAGTTCAAAGCCAAATTGATTTATTACTTGCACAATATCAAGGAAATGAAGCTGACTTATTAGAATATACTTATAATTATTATGGTATTGATAATATGGATGACTTGAAAGATTATATCACATTATCTTATAAGAAAAATTTGGCAATCGAAGATTATGGTAAAACCTTGGTATCTGAAGATGAAATTAATAAATTTTATGATGATAAAATCTTTGGTGATATTTCGGCTAGACATATTTTAATTTCACCTGAAGTAAATGATAATATGACTGATGCTGAAAAAACGGCTGCTGAAGAAGAAGCTTTAAAAACAGCTAATGAAATTATTACCAAATTAAATAATGGTGAAGATTTTAGTGAATTAGCAAAAGAATATTCTGATGATGAATCTAATGCTTCTAAGGGTGGTAAGCTTAATGATTTCGTTCATGGGGATATGGTAGAAGAATTTGAAGAAGCAGCTAAAAGTCTTGAAGTTGGAAAATATACAACTACTCCTGTAAAAACTACTTATGGATATCATATTATTTACAAAGATGCACAAAAAGATAAACCAAAATTGGATACTGTAAAAGATGATATTATTGAAGAAATTGCGAAAGATAAATTAAATGATGATGCCACTTTACAAATTACAGCACTAGAAGAATTAAGAAAAGAATATGAAGTTAATATTCATGATGATCGATTAAAATCACAGTATGAACTTTATTTAAAAAATATTAAGAAAAGATTACAAGAATCTAATCAATAAAGACTACCAATGGTAGCCTTTTTTTATTCTTCATTATTATTAGAAAATCCTTTTTGATACATTTTTTGTTTCAGTCTATATTCTAATTCTTTTCCTTCATATTTTTTGCTTAACTTCGTATATAGTTTTTCATATTCTTTTTGATATAAATCTTCAGATACTAGTTTTCTTCCATTTAAACATTCATTAATGATATCATTGGAATATCCTAAATTGATCAAATACATCTGTATTTTTCTTTTTAATAATATGCTTCCTTTATTATGATTGGTTTGGATTTGCTTTTTAACTATTTTTTCGACTCTTTCTTTTTCTAATTCCTTCGTAAATACCGACATACATTCTTCAATGAGTTCGCATGAAATACCATTTTTTTCTAATTCACTCTTTATTTTTTCAGGACCAGCACTACTCATTAAAATTTTATCATGGATAAAAGCATTTGTATAACTCTTGTCATCTAGATATCCTTGTTTTTGCAATAATTCTACTGTAGAATCTATTAATTCTTTACTATATCCTTTCTTTAATAAATACTCTTCTAACTCTTTTTTTCCTCTTAAGCGAATTTTTAAGTATTTTAAAGAAAGTTCATAAAGTTCATAAATTTGATTTTCACTATTGATTGTTTCTAATAAAGATGGTGTTATCTCTTTCGATAAAAGAAGTTCGTATTTTAATATCAAGTCTTCATGTATTTTTATTTTAGTACCATTTTCTATCGTTAGAATATACATACCATTTTTATTTTTCGAAAATTTTTCAATTTTCAAATCACATCACCTACTATCTCTATTATACAAGAAAAAAAGACTAATTTCTTAATCTTTTTTAACCACTAACAAATTTGCTTCGATTTCTTCTAATGCTCTACCGAGATTTTTTTTAGATTTATATTGATATTCCGGCATTTGATAATGACCAGTTTTTGTCATTTCTTTACTTCTTTCACTGATAATATGAACTAATTCATACTTTGAATCAATAATATTTAAGATTTTATCAATAGATGGGTATATCACTGTATCACCTTCCCTAGTTTAATCATAAACCGAATTTACAAGGACTACAAGTAATTTACATTAATTTGACAAAAATTTACAAAAGAAAAAAAGTCTTTCGACTTTTTATCTAAAATTACAACAAGAACCACATTGAACTTCGCTACATACGTTTTCTTCACAACATGAGTAAGATGGTTGATAAGTATGTTTAAATACATGATGGTTAACTATTTTCGTTCTCATAGGACATACGTGTGGAACTTCATGTACGATAGTACGATTTACAACTCTTTCTTGCATTGGTTCAATGATTGGACTTTGCATTCCTCCAGCCATTTGAGGAGCCATCATTCCCATTTGGTTATTTTGCATTTCGATGTTCATATCAACATCCATGTTTTCTGCATTAAAAGTGTTGTTCACATCATTTTGTCTATCATAACAACAATTTCTGAACATAGTTTCTTTCCTCCTATCTAGTTTATAGTATGAAAAATCAAAACTATGTAGTAATTGATTGGCCTAAGAATAAAACATTTTTATTTTCTGATTACTTTTTCCTAACGGATATAATTTTTCTTTTACCAACGAAATACAATTTTTTTCTTCGATAGGAAAAAAATTTTTTTCTATCTTTAATATATCTTCTTTTGCTTCTATCATAAATTTTAGCATAAGATAATTATTACTAAATAAGAATTTCATTCTTTGGCAAACTGGATAAGAGTACGCTACAAAAGGAACCTTATCTACTTTTTTAAAATAAAAGTGATTTTTTCTAACGAAAATTTCATCTTCAAAATCATTTCCAAAATCCTTTCCAGATAATGTACTAATCTCATCACTGAAATGAAAAAATATATTGTATTTTTCAATCCAATCAAAATGTTTTTCTGAAAGAAAACTATTTATTTTATCCACAATTATACTAATTTCCCAACAACTAATAGCATCAAAACTAAAATATTGTTTCTCATAATCTATCAAAGTAGAAATAATATATTCAGCAGGTATCACAAAATTTTTCACTATTTTATTCCCCTTAAAATGGCATTTTAAAATTACCGCTTGTCATTTGTTTCATCATTTTTTTCATTTCTTCAAACTGCATTAAAAGTTTATTCACTTCTTGAACAGAAAGACCACAACCTTTGGCAATTCTAGTTTTACGACTTGCTTTGATAATATCTGGATTTCTTCTTTCTTTTGGTGTCATCGATAGAATAATAGCTTCTACATGTGCCATCTGTTTTGGATCAATATTAACATTGGTTAATCCCATTTTTTTAGCACCTGGTAACATTTTAATTAAATTTTCCAAAGGCCCCAATTTTTTGATTTGTTTCATTTGTTTTAGAAAATCCTCTAAATCAAATTTACCAGATTGCATCTTTTTGGCAGCACTCATGGCTTCCTCTTCATCAATAACTTCCGTTGCTTTTTCCACTAGAGAAATAATATCTCCCATTCCTAAAATTCTGCCAGCCATTCTTTCTGGATCAAAATTTTCAAGACCATCTAATTTTTCACTAACACCAATAAATTTAATTGGTACATTCGTCAAATGTCTTACTGATAAAGCAACTCCACCTCTGGTATCTCCATCTAATTTGGTTAGAATCACACCTGTTAAGGATAGACTTTCATTAAATCCTTGAATAACATGAATGGCATCTTGACCCATCATAGAATCAATTACTAATAATACCTCTTGTGGTTTTACTTCTTGATTGATGTTTTGTAACTCTTCCATTAATTCTAAATCAATATGAAGTCTACCTGCTGTATCGATTAACACATAATCATATCCATGTTCTTTTGCATAAATAATCGCATTTTTACTAATTTCTACAGGATCTTTTTTTCCCTCTTCATATACTTCAATTCCTAGTTGTTTTCCTAATTGTTTTAATTGATCAATCGCAGCAGGACGATAGACATCACAAGCAACTAATAATGGTTTTTTGCTGTGTTTTTTTCTTAAAAAATTGGCTAATTTTCCGATGGTGGTTGTTTTACCAGAACCTTGAAGACCAACTAACATTAAAATAGCAGGATTTCCACTGATATTTAAAGGACTACTTTCTCCACCTAATAATTCTGTTAATTCATCTTTGACAATCTTAACAAATAATTCTCCCGGTTTAATACTTTTCTGTACTTCTTCCCCTAGTGCTTTTTCTTTTACAGTATTGGTAAATTCTTTTACTACTTGGTAGTTAACATCTGCTTCTAATAACGCAAGACGAATTTCTCTCATCATATCCGAAATATTATCTTCGGTAATTTTCCCATAGCCTTTTATCTTATGAAGAGCATTTTGAAGTCTATCTCCTAGTGATTCAAACATACTATCCCTCCTATAAACTATTACTATTATACATAATATCCAAGAAAAAAACTAGTAGAAACTAGTTTTTATCATTTAAAGATTTACTTGATTACTTTTCTTCTTTTCAAATACTTCTATATGATGTACAAATATGACTTTACCATTTTTTTCAATTTTTTCACAACTTAATTCTTGATATTCTATCATATCTTTTATAAGAGTAATTTCATATTGCCCTTCAGTACCACGATTCATGATTTTTAAAATACAAGATTGATTATCAATTGGTATCATAGTATCTAAAACCGAATCATACACTTTTACAATACTATAGGGAGAAACAAACAATGGAGTTCCACTATTCAATTTTATTTGATATAAGTGTCTTACTGGTTTCACATTATCAGTTTTCATAAATTGAAAAGCAGTATCTAATTTTATACTAGTAGATATGCAAATACCACCTTCCGTAAAATTGATGGATTCCTTATCTGTAGCCATTCCACGATATACAACTAAGTCATCATTTAAAATCATCGTGGAAGCAGCCTGACGTAATAATTGTAAGATTCGTTTTACATCTTCAATAAAAGATACAAAATTATTTAAATGAATATCTTTAAAAATCGAATATTTTATAAAATAATTTTGGGGATTATTTACTATTTTATTATATTCTGCTAGTATGTTTTCATAAACTTCTGCATCTGGTATTTTGCTTTTTATTTCCATAGCTGAAAGATAATCAAAATATGGAATCTGACTAATTTTATTTATAATGATAAATAATTTTGATTGGTAAATCAGAATAGCATTTTTTTCTAAATCACTTAAATTATGATATTGATTTACTAAATCTTGATAAATTTCTTGACTATCTTTCATTATTATTCTCCTAATTACTTGTCCAAGTTTCTACCACATTACAACTACTACTTTGTGGCATTGGATTTGGCATTTCTAATCTCGCAATTAATGGAATCTTAAACCCTGTTCCAAATACTAAACAATTTCCAACCTGAAGAGACTTTTGTTTTTCTATGGTATCTTCTGTAATATTAGGAATCATTTTCGTAATATATTCAATATCTCTAGGGTGACTCATCTTAAAAATAATAAAATTAGAACACTGAGAAATTACCGTATCTGATAAATCTACTGGTCTTTGACTGATTAATGACATAATGACACCATATTTTCTTCCTTCTTTCGCAACACGATCGAAGATATTATATCCAAACAAGAATTCATCAGTATCTTTCTGTACATATCGATGGGCTTCTTCTAGTAAAATGTTAAATGGAATACTACCTCTTTGTACTTTCTTAGATAATTCAAATAATAATCGTGTAAAAATTTTTACAACACTCTTAGCAAAACCATCATCTACATCTTCTAAATTAATATTGACGATTTGATACTTTTTACCATCTTTAATAATTAAATTACTGATAAATTGATCTAATCTTACATATTCTTTGTAATCGAAAAATTTACTGTTAGGACCAATTACTAATTCATGTAATTTTACTTTTAAGGTAATAGCATCGGCATATACATTTTCATTTCTAAGCCATCCTTCACTGATAAGAGCAAAATTTAAAGCTTTTTCTAGCATCTCTAACGTAAAATAGTTCGTTTTATCTGGTTCATATTGATTTAATTCTGGATTAATAAATTTATTCACATACTCTGTTAATAAAACTCTTTCTGAAAAGTCATCTGTTGAATCGATTAAGAAACAATCTTGTAGTTTTCTAGTATAACCAATTCCTTGCACGGTTGCATTTAAGTTAAAGGCATCTGTAGAACAGGTATTAAAGATAGAGAAGATTTCATCTCTTTTACTGGCAGCACTTTGATTTGAATAAAGAATAGTCATGATAGCACTTGCAATCAAATGATTTTGATAGTTGATGGCAGAATCATCAGATTGAGAAAAGATTTTTACTAATCTTAACATTTTTTCAATAATAGAAAGTTGAGTATGAGTAGTTGCAGATAATAATAAAGCCATATCATCTACATTTAATAACCAAAGTGGAATTCTTAGTAATTCACTATCATTACCACTATTTAAATTGGTAGTAATAAAACGATAGTGATAGTTAGGGTTGATTTCATTTATTTTAGAAAAAGCTGAATAGTATTCACCTGAAGAATCAAAGATAAAGAAGTTAGAACGAAACGGAATAAAATTAGGATTTGCAAAGGTATTTTGCATGATACGTGCAATTCCACAACTTTTACCACTACCAGTATTACCAAAAATACAGATATGTTTACTAAATAGTTCATTCATATCTACAAAAATTTTTTTAGAGTTATAAAAGGGACTAATTCCTAATAGTAATTTTCCTTTGCCTTCTTCCCCTACAATATAGGTAAGTTCACTTTCATTTAGAGAACGAACGGTAGAATTTAAACTTGGTTTTCTTAAGATTCCACCAATAAATTTTCCATCTATCAATTCACCTAACATTTTTGCTTTGACATAGTCAGGATGTAAATCCTTAATTTCTGCTAAAATTGATTTTTCTTGATCTTGTAACACAATAGGCATATTCATAATATCTGACTGCATATTGTTGGTTGTAGCTAACTTAATATCAACCTCTGTATCCCCTATATAAGTAATTTTTTCAAACATACTCTGATACCCCTTTTTCTTTTTTTATAATAATTCTTCTATTTTTTTCTTTGTTTGATTGTCCATATTTTGAATTAATTTCTTGATTTCGATTGCTTTTTGATATAACTTTAAAGTTTTTTCATAAAATTCTAATTTTTCTTCCACAATTTTAATCTGATTATGAATGGCATTTCTACTAACTTGATGGTTTTCAGCAATTTCTGCTAGTGATAGATCTTGAAAATAATACGATTCATAATATTTTCTTTGTTTTTCAGTCAATAAGGAAGAATAGTAGTCATATAAATTGTTTAAATAGATTTTCTTATTCATATCATCACCTACATCATATCTTTAAATAATCCATAGATATAAGACTCAATATCAAATGGCTGTAAGTCATCTTTTGTTTCTCCTAAACCAATGAATTTGACAGGAATTTTAATTTCTTCTTTAATAGCTAAGACAATTCCACCTTTGGCAGTACCATCTAGTTTCGTTAACACAATTCCTGTGATATTAGTGATTTCTTGAAAACTTTTAGCCTGACTAATTCCATTTTGTCCGGTTGTTGCATCAATAATTAATAAGGTCTCATGAGGTGCATCTGGTATTTGAGTTCCAATGACACGATTGATTTTTTCTAATTCTTTCATAAGATTTACTTTATTTTGTAGTCTACCTGCCGTATCAATTAATACTACATCATAATTTTCTTTTTTGGCTTTTTCTAATCCATCATAAATCACACTCGCTGGATCAGCACCTTCTTCTTTTCCTATAAATCCTACCTCTACTTTTTTGCTCCATTCCTCTAGTTGTTTCGTTGCTCCTGCTCGAAAGGTATCTCCTGCTACTAATAGTACTTTTTTACCTTCTTCTTTGAATTTCCAAGCAAGCTTTCCTATTGTCGTTGTCTTTCCAACTCCATTCACCCCTACAAATAATAGAACCGTAGGAGAATTTTCACTAAAGTGAATTTTACTTTCTAAGATTTCATCATCTACATAGATAATAAATAATTCATCCACTATCACTTCTTTTAATAGGTTAGGATCTTCTATTTTTTCTTTTCGAACACGTTCCTTTAAACGATCCATAAATTTCATTACCGTATTGATTCCAATATCTGCCATAATTAAAATCTCTTCTAATTCGTCAAAGTAATCTTCATTAATTTTATTATATTTAGAAGTTAAAGAAATTAGATTAGAAACAAATCCTTTTCTACTTTTGGTTAATCCTTTTTCATAAATCTTAACTGGCTTTATACTTTCAGAAGTAGTTTCTTGTGTTTCTTCTTGATTTTCTGTAGTTGTAACCTCTGTTTGCTTCTCTTCTTCTATTTCTTTTGCAAAAATATTTTTAATTTTACTAAATAGTCCCATAAATCCTCCTGTATCATAAGATGATTATATCAAAAAAAAAGACTATTTCCTAGTCTTTTAACTTGAAATATTTACTTTTTTAAGTACTTGCTCTTACCAATATCCGATAGATAATTGCTACTAGATATTTTTTCTTTAATCGTTTTCATTTTTTCTTGAATTTCTTCTTCTGTTAAATTCCATTCTTCTTTTAATAATCTCATGTAGTCTCCACCCAATTCTATATATTGAGACATTTTCTCTAAAAAATACTGTTCCTCTTCTGTTAAAAAGGAATAATTTTGTACAAAATTACTTTGATAAAAATCTTGACTACTATATTTTTGAATGTTACTTATTTTTTCATAATCTACATACTTTCTATTTGAAATCATGTGATAGCAGTATTTCATTAGATATATATATAACGCTTTTCTCAAATTTTCTTCTGAAGTCGTATTAATCAATAGATTACCACATCGATTGATTAATATATCTAATACATAATCATATAAATCAGAATAATCTATATTGAAATCTTTATGTTTTTTGATAAAACTTTTAGTAACCATTTCCGTAATCTTTATAATTAATATTTGATTTTCTTGTAGCTGTTCTTTCGTACAAGAAATATAATCCCCTATCCAAATAGAACCCTTTTGTTTAAGTACTTCTTTTAAATTAATACTTTTTCCCATAATATTTTCTAATAATTGATTGGTATCTATTTTTAAAATTTGAGATAATTCTATGATTTGTTCCTGATTATAGATTTTATTATAATGATCGGTTATTTTTAAATAGATTCTAACATTCATCCAAAATTCTTCTTCTGTTAAATGATTACGATCATGTTCTAAAATAGATCTTACTTTAGAATAGGAAAGTAACAAATAGGGAAATGGTGAAAGTAATTCTAAATCAATATTATATTTTTCTAATAAACTTAAAATATTTTTGATTTCTTGGCTGTTTCCTTGGGCTAATATTGTTGGATATATATTTACTAATCCTAATAAGTTCTTACCTTCTAATAAATTTAAAATTTTTTCGATTTCTTGACTTCTTCCTTGGGCTAATATAGATGGACAAATATTAATTAATCCTAATAAACTCTTATCATTTAATAAATTTAAAATATTTTTGATTTCTTGACTGTTTCCCTTTGCTAATATAGTTGGACAAGTTTTCAGTAATCCTAATAAGTTCTTACTTTCTAACAAGCATAAAATATTTTTGATTTCTTGACTGTTTCCTTGAGCTAATATAGTTGAACAAGTATTGATTAGTTCTAATAAATTCTTACTTTCCAATAATTTTAAAATTTTTTCTATCTCTTGAATTTTTCCTTGGGCTAATATAGATGAACAGGTGTTTACCAATCCTAATAAACCTTTACTTTCTAATAGGTTTAAAATATTTTTGATTTCTTGGCTGTTTCCCTTTACTAATATAGTTGGACAAGTTTTCAGTAATCCTAATAAGTTCTTACTTTCTAATAAACTTAAAATATTTTTGATTTCTTGACTTTTTCCTTGAGCTAATATGCTTGGGCAAGTATTTACTAATCCTAATAAATTTTTACTTTCTAATAATTTTAAATTTTTTTCTATCTCTTGAATTTTTCCTTGGGCTAATATAGTTGGACAGGTGTTTACCAATCCTAATAAACCTTTACTTTCTAATAGGTTTAAAATATTTTTGATTTCCTTGCTTTTTCCTTTGGCTAATATAGATGGACAAGTATTGATTAGTTCTAATAAATTCTTACTTTCTAATAATTTTAAAATTTTTTCTATCTCTTGAATTTTTCCTTGGGCTAATATATATGGACAGGTGTTTACTAATCCTAATAAATTTTTACTTTCTAGCAAGCATAAAATATTTTTGATTTCTTGACTGTTTCCAAAAACTAATATAGATGAACAAGTGTTTATTAATCCTAATAAACCCTTACTTTCTAATAATTTTAAAATTTTTTCTATCTCTTGACTTTTTCCTTGGGCTAATATAGTTGGGCAAGTGTTTATTAATCCTAATAAACCCTTACTTTCTAATAAATTTAAAATATTTTTGATTTCCTGGCTGTTTCCTTGGACTAATATAGTTGGACATAGTAATACCAAATTTAATAATTGGTATTTTTGAAGTACTTTTAATATTTTATCAATATTATTAATATTTCCCCGTTTACATAAAGTATTGATTTTTTTATTTAGGAAGGAATTAACTTGTTCTAAACTTAGATAATGTTGTAATACTTCTTTTAATTCTAAACTTGTTACCATAATTACATTCCCTCCTTTTTAATTGGGATATATTATACCACTCATTCCTTCTAAAAACAATATTTCCATCAAAACCATAGACAAAATGAGAAAATAATAGTATAATTTTTAGCAGTTAGTTCTTTTATGATGAACTTAAGAAAGGAGAAAATTTTATAAATGAAATCAAACACTGAAACAAAAATTATTGTTTTAGGTGGATTGGGAGAAGTCGGAAAAAACATGTATTGTTTAATGCATGAAGATGAAATTATTATTATTGATGCGGGAATTTGTTTTCCAGAAGGAGAACTTTTAGGAATAGACTATGTCTTACCAGATTATACTTTTTTAAAAGAAAATGAAGAAAAAATTAAAGCTTTAATTATTACCCATGGTCATGAAGATCATATTGGAGCCATTCCTTTTATTTTACAGACTGTCAATATACCAGCTATTTATGCTCCAAAGCAAGCAAAAGAATTAATTGCGATTAAATTAGAAGATCGTAATATTCGCTATGATCATTTATTTGCTTATACGGATCAAGATATATTAAAGTTTAAACATTTCGAAATTGAATTTTTTAGAACTACCCATTCTATTCCCGACTCTCACGGAATTTACCTAAAAACTCCCAATGGTAGTGTGGTAACTACAGGAGATTTTAAATTTGATTTAACTCCAATTGGACCAATGGCTGATTTACATAAAATGGCAGAACTTGGTAAAAGAGGAGTCGATTTATTAATTAGTGATTCTACCAATGCTTTAAATGAAGGAATGTCTATTAGTGAATCCAAAGTAGATAATGCTCTTGCTGATATTTTTGACACTTATACCTCACAAAGAATTATTATTGCTACTTTTGCTTCTAATATTTATCGTTTAAAACATATTGTTGAAACTTGCTTTAAACATAATCGTAAAATATGCGTATTTGGTAGAAGTATGGATAATAATATTAAAATATCTATTGAAGGTGGATATATTAATCATAAAGAAATTATTATTACTCCCGAAGAAGCAAAAGACTTAAAACCAAGTGAAATATGTTTCTTGTGTACAGGAAGCCAAGGAGAACCTCTTGCTGCTTTATCTAGAATGGCAGATGGAACATTTAGACAAATTTCATTAAGACCTGATGATATCGTTATTTTTTCATCTAGCCCAATTCCTGGTAACGCTGTTAGTATCGCTAGAACTATTAATAAACTATATTTAAAAGGAGTTAAAGTATTTACTAATACTTCTTTAAGTGAATTACATACTTCAGGACATGCTAATCAAGAAGAATTAAAATTAATGATTCGTTTAATTAATCCAAAATATTTAATGCCATTCCATGGTGATTATCGTATGTTAAAAAGACATGCTAATCTTGGTGTAGAATGTGGTATTCCAAAAGAAAATACTTTTGTCTTAGAAAATGGAGATATTTTACTATTAAAAGATCATGTCATTACGAAATCCAAAGAAAAAGTACCTGGTGAAGATATTTATGTAGATGGAAATCGTATTGGAGAAATTGGAAGCGTTGTACTAAGAGACAGAAAAATTATGTCCAATGATGGAATATTAGTGGTAATTGCCAACATTGATTTTGAGAAAAGAACATTACTAATTAGACCAAATATTACGACTCGTGGATTTATCTTAGTGAATGAAAATGAAGAATTAATTAGTCAGATTGAAGATATTGCTTTTAGAATTATTAAAGAAAAGTTAGAAAATACTAAAGAAGGCATCAATGAAATCAAAAGTAAATTAATTAGTGATTTAATTGTTTTTATTGAAGAAAAAACAGGTAGAAGACCAATCATTCTACCCGTCATTATCGATATTAAACGATAGAAATAAATACTAGAATCAGTATTTATTTCTTTTTTTATATGATTATTCTATTTTTGTTTCCACTTCTCTAGTTGGAGTAGCTGTTACTTTTTCTTGGCTCCATTTACTCCATTCTCCCCAATTCATTTTCTGACATGTGCGATAGCAAGTCTGACAACATTTATCCGGCTCATTAAATGTATAACCAGATGGACAGGTTTGGGTTAATTTGGCAGACTCTGTTGTTACACAACTGCACATATATGGGTCACATTGGTAGTTTTCAACGGTTGCATCACGATATCGGTAATAAGTTCTACCTTGAATATCAGAAACAATAATTTTTCTTTCTTTTTCGGTGTAATTTCCTACTTTATCAAATGCCGTATATTTAATTGTATATTCGCCAACTTTTGAAGTATCAATTGTATCTGGAACTACCACATAATTACTGTTTAAACCAGATTCTTCATCGTATACTTGGACACCATTTCGAAGAGAGAAATTTGTACCCATTTGAATTGTTGTTACAGCTTCAAAAGTAATTGTTGGACCTTCTTTATCAATATTTTTAATGGAAATAGGAATCATTTTACTTTCTCTATCGTGAATATCTTTTACCATTAAAGAAATATCACTATTCATAGTTACTTCCAAAGTATTTTCTGTTTGATAGGTTTTTCCTCCATCAAAAGAATATGATTTAATTTGGTTATTTTCAGAATCGATTGTTACGATAACATTATTGCTTGTCCAATTGGTTGTTGATAAGGTATATCTTGGATATTCAACTAATGGTCTATTTTTAATTTCTAAATACCACAAGCATCCTAATACACCAATCATTATTATGCTAAATATTATTATACTAATTATGATTATTTTTTCTTTTTTATGACTTTTTCTTTCAAATGTTTGATTCATATATTAGCACCCTCTTATCCTAGTAAAACTATATCATAAAATCAAATTTTTGTATAGAAAAAGAAGAAGTTATCTTGCTTCTTCTTGGGCTCTTGTTTCACGAATGACTGTGATTTTGATAGTACCTGGATATTGCATGGTATCTTCAATTTTTTCTTTGATATCTCGTGCAATCTTATGGGCAGTTAAATCATCTACATCTTCAGGTTTTACTACTACTCTTAATTCTCTTCCTGCTTGTACTGCAAAGGTCTTATCAACACCTTCAATATCATTTCCAATAGCTTCTAACTGTTCTAGACGTTTCATATAGTTTTCTAATGAATCATTTCTGGCACCAGGGCGTGATGCAGATAAACTATCCGCAATGGCTACAATAACGGAGATGACACTAGTTGCTTCCGTATCACCATGGTGAGAAGCAATCGCATTGATAACGACTTCTGGTTCTTTATATTTCTTTGCTAGATCAACACCAATTTCTACATGGCTTCCTTCTATTTCATGATCGATTGCTTTTCCAATATCATGTAATAGACCTGCACGTTTTGCTAGAGAAACATTTTCTCCTAATTCACCTGCTAATACTCCTGATAAGTGGGCTACTTCAATAGAATGTTGTAAAGCATTTTGACCATAACTGGTTCTAAAATGAAGTTTACCAATAATTTCTACTAACTCTGGATCTACTTTAGTAATTCCTAATTCGAATAGAGCATTATTCCCATACTCGATAATTTTCGCTTTCATATCTTTGCTAATTTTATCGTATAATTCTTCAATTCTAGTTGGATGAATTCTTCCATCTTTCAATAAAGTTTCCAAAGTTTCTCTCGCAATCTCTCTTCTTAATGGATCAAAACTAGATAATACAACTGCTTCTGGTGTATCATCAATAATTAAATCGACACCTGTAATTGCTTCTAGTGTTCTAATATTTCTTCCTTCTCTACCAATAATTCTTCCCTTTAAATCATCATTAGGTAAGTTTACGGTAGTAACTGTTTGTTCATTGGAAACATCAGATGCAAATTTCTGCATAGAAGATACTAGTAAGTCTTTGGCTTTTTTATCTACTTCTAATTTTGCTTCATTTTCTCTTTCTTTAATGTAAGAAGCGATTTCTAAAGACATTGCTTCTCTGACTTTTGTCATAACCATTTCTTTAGCTTTTTCACGGCTGATTCCTGAAATTTCCTGTAATAAATCTAATTGTTGTTGTTTGATTTCTTCCACTTTAACTTGTTCATCTTGGATTTCTTTTTGTTTTTCAAATAATTTATTTTCTCTTTCATCAAGGGTAGATTCACGCTTTTGATAAAGCTCATCCCTCTTATCGATGTTGTGTTCTCTTTGAATCAATCTATCTTCCGATTCTTTTAGTTCTTGTTTTCTTTCTTTTACTTCTTTATCATAATCTAATTTTAATTTATGTATTTCTTCTTTTGTTTCTAAAATAGAATCTCTTTTTACTTTTTCAGCGTCTTTTTTTGCTTTTTCCATAATAGATTCTATTTTTTTATTAGTATTATTTTCACGTAAAGAATTTACTACTATATTTAAAACAAAACCGCCAATTAATCCAACAATGATTAGCAAAATGGAGATAATGATATCCATATAAATTCCTCCATTTCATATATGTTAAATTACTATTAATCATAACATCTAATTCTATTTTAAGTTGAAAATTAGAATAAGTCAAGGGAAATATCTAGTCCCTTGACTTTAGAAAATGAAACCTTTATTTTTTGCTTTGATTCCTATTTTTTATTCTCATGATACCAAATCCTAATAAACTTAAAAAGGAAACGCAATAGGCTGCTTTTTGAATTGTGGTACCACGATAGGAAACTTGGAATTTTCCATTATCTTCGGTTAAATAAATACGAATTAAATGCTGATTACCATCTACTATCTTTAAGTCATTATCTACTTGATAACCAAGATAATTATATAGTGGTAATTCCACATATGTATCTTCCTTTAAATTATTCGAATACCATACAGTCATAGTAGTACCCACTTTTTTATAATGAACAGTTAATTCTTGATTGTTGGTAAATATTTTTTCTACTAAGTTCTCTGTTTCCCATCTATTTGTTCCTGCTAATAAGTATTCTCCATTTCCAATTTCATTTTCTGGAAAAGTTAGATAATGATTTTTACGAATTCCATATTGAACGGAATAAAGTAAATTCGTAGCAAAAGAAACTAAAATTATAAACCAAGCAATTGTCTTGCCAATATCTTTTCGACTTGTTTTTAATAAAAGATAAAGGTTGATACCAATAGAAATCGTAAAGAATAAAGTAGAAAATAATAATAGTCGCCAAGGAAATTGGATAAATGATAATGTGGAATTTAATAATTTCCATGGAAAGATATTAGTTACCGAAAGCCAGGATAAGATTCCTAATATCATTAAAATATTACTAAAAGATAATAACGTATGATAACTGGAATCTAGTTCCTTTTTAGAAAAAAAGAAACGAATAGGAATTAACATGATAATGGAGATTCCTAAGTAGCAAGAAAAGAACCATTTTGGTAGTAATAATTCCCGAATCGGTGTTCCCATTGGTAGATAAACACTTCCATCTGTAAAGATACTGATATTAGAAAAGAAGTACTGTTCTAAGATAGGAACAAAAAAGAAACATCCTAACAATAATCCTAATATTCCAGACATTATTAAATGCCAAAATCGTTTTGGTTGCTGTAAAAATTTTTTATAATTTACTACAATGATGATGATACAAAAGAAAGCCATCAAAATGGTTGTAATTAAATGTGAAAGAAGTAGTAACACAAATCCTATCGAAAATAGGTACCATTTATTATCATCTTGATAAATGATTTCATATAGTCCTAACATTACTAAAGGAATTACCATAAAGGCTAATGTCTCTCCTATAGCCCCGCGTACAAAAACATCATACATACGATATTCGGATAAAGAATATAAAATAGTTGTAAGAAGTGCTACCTTTTGATTTGGAATTATTTTTTTACTAACATAATATGCAATGTAGACAGTTCCAATATTAATGAATATAAAAAATATTTTATAGGCTAACATACTAGGTAATCCTATTAAACATAAAAATGCTGGTAAGTAAAAAAAGAAATTTCCATAAAAGATTCCTAGTGCATAGCCATAACCATAGAAAGCATCATGTACTAAAGCCAAGATATCTCCGTGGTGGATGGTTTTTGCTAAAGTTACCATTCTTTCATAGTGAAATCCAATATCATGTTGATATGGCATTCCCTTAGGAATTAACCAAAGACTACTGATTATGATTAAACTGATCAAAGTTATTTGAATCAAATATTTATTTACAAATTTTTTCATATCTACACCTAACATCTTATTATTACTTTCAGTATAACATAAGAAATATAAAAAAAGAAGACTGTTAATTAGTCCTCTTTCGATTTCGTATTTTTATCATCGATACTAATTTCATAGTAAGCACGAATTTGTTTTTCCATTTCTTCACAAAGGTCTTTATGATCTCGCAAGAATAATTTTACATTTTCCTTTCCTTGACCAATTTTTTCTCCTTTGTAGGCATACCATGCACCAGATTTTTCTAAAACACCACACTCACTACCTAAATCGATAATTTCTCCTTCATGGCTTACGCCTTCTCCATACATAATATCTACTACTGCTGTTTTGAATGGTGGAGCCACTTTATTTTTTACTACTTTGACAGTCGTTCTATTTCCTACAATGTTATCTCCAATTTTTAGCGATTCACTTCTTCTTACATCCAAACGAATTGTGGAATAGAATTTTAAGGCTCTTCCACCTGGAGTTGTTTCAGGGTTTCCAAACATAATTCCTACTTTTTCTCTTAACTGATTAATGAAAATAGCAGTTGTTTTCGTTTTACTAATGGTTCCGGAAAGTTTACGAAGTGCTTGACTCATTAATCTTGCTTGTAGTCCTACATGGCTATCTCCCATTTCTCCATCAATTTCTGCTTGTGGTACTAATGCAGCAACCGAATCAATTACGATAATATTTACTGCTTCACTACGAACCAAAGCTTCACATATTTCTAAAGCCTGTTCTCCAGTATCAGGTTGAGCAAGTAATAATTCGTTAATATCAACTCCTAAATTTTTAGCATACACAGGATCTAGGGCATGTTCAGCGTCGATAAATGCTGCTCTTCCACCTTTCTTTTGTACTTCTGCTATTGCATGTAGTGCAAATGTTGTTTTACCACTAGACTCTGGTCCATAAATTTCGATAATTCTTCCTTTAGGATATCCACCAACGCCCATCGCAATATCCAAACTTAAACTACCACTAGGAGTTACATCTAGTTCCATATGTTTATTATCTCCTAGTTTCATAATAGCACCTTTACCAAATTGTTTTTCAATATCACTTAGAACTTTCTCTAAAGCTTCATTTTTATCAGTATTTTTTGTCATATAATCCTCCTCGCATAATTTGACTTACAAATACATCATATCTTATTTTTTATAAAAATGCAAGTACTTTTTCAAACAAATGTTTTATTAATTTCCAACTAACTATTTTCCATAAAAAAAGAAATTCCACTAGGGAATTTTCTATTTTGAAAACTATTTTTTAACTAATTTTTAATTTTCTTCTTTTTCAAAAATAATTTTTTTATTCATTTGATAGTACTGTACCATAGACACAAGAGACATAATGGTAGCAAAATAAATAAATAATAAATCAACTCGAATATTGAAATAAATAAATGGTACATCGGCAAAGAATAGTAATACCATACCAATCATTAGACTTGCTGTTTTAATTTTTCCAGAGGAAATAGCTGCTACTACTTTACCTTTTGCTGCTGCTTGCATCTTAATGGCATTTACTACAATATCGCGTACAACTACCACAACAGGAACAATAGGACTAATGAACCCTTCAGCGGCAAAGATAATTAAAAGCGGATTTACTAAAACTTTATCAGCAATAGCATCTAGCATTTTACCTGTATCTGTTACTTGATTATTTTTTCGTGCTAAATATCCATCTAAAAAATCGGTAATACTAGCAATTATAAATAAAATACCAGCAACTACATATTTTAAATCGATATCAATTCTAGTACGAATAACAGGAAAATAAATTCCTAATGCTTCTAAAGGAAATAGTAATAATCCCATAATCAAAATTGATAAAATGATTCTTGATACTGTTAACTTAGTAGGTAAATTCATAAACTTCCTCCACCACTTTTCCTTGTAATTCCGTAGTAACTACTTCTTTTTGGTCATTTAATTTTAACCATATTAGTAAAAATATAAATATAAAAACCACAATACCAATTGGAATTAAAATAGCTTTTAATTTCAATTGATCTAGTTTAAATTTAGGCTTTCTTATTCTTGTATAAGGGGAAGCAACTCTGTTTTTTTCTTCTAGTTCTTTTGCTAATCTCCTTGATTCTAAAATATCATCTAAAGAAATTTTAGATGTGTGATCAAACATAAAGTCATTGAATTCATCTAGAATATGATCTACTTCAACCCCTAAATATTTACTATAGTCTTTGATTAAATCTCTTAAGACATAGATATCTTTAAATGCACGTATATTTCCATCTTCTATGTTTTCTAGTTGAATGACAGCTAAATTTAAATCTTCAGCTGCTTCTTCTAAACTAACACCATTTTTTATTCTTGAGGATTTTAAAAATTCACCAATTTCTTTCAAATTAACACCTCTAATCAATAATAAATACTTTATAAGCCATGTTCTGTACCTATTGCTAGGTGACAAACATTTATCTATCGAATTCTCGATCCCTGACTTTGTTTGATTCCATTATCAGAGCTCCCCTACCAAAATTTGGGTTTCTCACTCGTGGGGTTTACCGCGTTTCACTTTTTTCTTTCGAAAAAATATCGTCACTGTGGCACTTTATAACTACCATTTCCTTATCTTAGACTTAGGAAACTTCGTTGCCGTTAGCAAATTGCTACCTAAGGTTATTTTTTCCCTTAGCACGAACACTACAATCATCGCAGATTGTGTGAGCATGGACTTTCCTCTATATTACTAGAATATAGCGTTTGTCAAAGTATTATTATTCCTCTTCTTCTTTTTCTTCTTTTCCGTAAACAATTTTTTCAAGATTAGAAATACGACGTAAAATATCCATATTCGTAACTTCTTTTTCACTACCCTTCGCAATATCGATACTCATTTTTACATTGCGAAGTTCTTGCTTTAAGTTCATTATTTCTTTGATATGTGCTTCTTTTTCTTTTTCTAAATTCTGTATTATTTGATAAAATTGCTCATAATCTCCAATAATTTCATCTAAAAATTGATCTACTTCTTTTAAACGATACCCTCTGGTATCAATCTTAAAATCTTTTTCTAGAATATCTTGTGGAGTTAAAGAAATCTTTCCTTGCATCTTTCTTCACCAAACCCTTACGCTAATATTATCACAAAAATATAGAAAAAAGTCAATGGCTAGTACAGGAATGAATCGTGAATTAGTGCAAGTCTTTGATTAGGACTTTTCCAGAAGATTGATGCCAATTTTCATATAAATTACCACTAGGATCCATAGATAGATCAAAAGTTCTTTTGGGAGATTGATACCACATACTTTCTAATTCTTCCTTCGTAATATATTGTTTCAAAGAAATATGAATGTCAAATTTTTTAGCAATTATCAATTTATAATCTCCTATTGAATAGATAGGTATACTAATGCTATATCCATTTCCTTTTAGTTCATTAATTACTAAATCAAAAACATGATTACTAATAGAAAGTACTGTGTTACTACTAAATGGCGTATTTAAATCTTGATGAAGAGTTTGAAATAAAAAGTTATGAATTTTTACTTCTTTACTATAATACTTAATATAATCTAAAATTTTATCTTTTGAGTCTAATCCATTTTCAAAACAAGTAGCACATAAGGTAATTGGGTTTAAGTGAGATGCGCATAAAAATCTAAGATTCAAATTTGTCAAAGCCTCTACCCCAAGAATCTTATTATTTTCATCATCATCCATGCTATGTCTACTAATATATAAAGGTACCATTGCATTTAATTTCCTTAATCCGTCATCATGTAGAGAAGCATTCGTAAAAATAGTTATTTTATTACTCAAATCACTTTGACATAATTTTTTTAAATCTTCTTCTAATAAAGTTGGCTCTCCTCCGCCAATAACTATATTATCTAAATATGGATATAGTTTATGCAAATTTTCAAAGATTGGTTCAAAGTCATATTCACAAGGCTCTAGACATTGATTTCTACAAAATTGGCACTTTCCATTACAGAATCTTCCGAGTTCTACATATAGATTTTTATAAAAAGTTACATGACTAAATAATCTTTTTCTATTAATTTTATTCCAAGAACTAGGGGTAATAGTTGGAAAAATAACCTTTTCTGCTTTTGAATACATAAAATGTATATTATCCTCTTTTATATCAGAATTTGGAAATATTATTTTTTGAAATCTACATTGGAAGAAATTAAAATTATTTAAAAAATTATAATCAAATTCACTTAAATCCAAAGTGTTAAAATTTTTATTTCCAATAATTCTATTATAAAAAAAGGTTCCTTTTTCTTCAATCGAGAATTTTGCATTGGTGGAAATTAAATTCCAAAACTTCCATAACTTTCCTTCGTTTTTTTTATCAATATCTAGTACTTTATCAATATCAATTGTTACTCTATTATGAAGCAAATATGAGTTGTGTAACATTTCTAAAATACTATTAGAAGAAAAAGAAAGATTTGGATTTAATAATAAAGTATCAATATCCATTGTAGATGCATACTTATCAAGTTCTCTTCCATGATAGGCATCCCCAAATATTACTCCATAAAAATGAAAATCTGAGTCTAAAGGATTAACATAAAAATTTGTATTCGTAAAATTACATCCTTCAATAGAAACTTTTTCTAAATCTTTTGCAGTTAAATAAGATAAATCACAATTGGTAAAATTACAATAATCTAAATCCCAAACAAAACCATTCCATTTCAATGTTTGTGGATAAAATTTAATATTTGTATTTGTAAAATTTGTTTCATAAAAGGTAAAACCTTCCCATGTACTAGTTGGAAAACTAGATAAATCTAAATTAGATAAGTCACAATCATATAAGTCTTTTTTAGAAAATGCATCAGAATGCACAAATTCTTCCAAAGTTTGAAATTGTTTCATTTGCTATCACCACCAAAGTAGTGTTTATTCTATCATACTTTGTTTTTCTTTTCAACAAAATTACTTTTTAAAGTAAAAATCGCCAACAAAATAACTATCTGCAAATGGTTTTACTTTTTCTAATTGATTCTGATCATGAATAGTCCATACCAAAACCGGTTTTTCTTTTCTAAATTTTTGAACCATTTTACTAGAGGCAATACGATAATTAACACTAATAAAATCAGGATTTAATAAAGATACTAATAGATTGGTATTTGTAATCAGACTATATAAAGTAAATAAATTTTTTCCAGATGGATGCGAAATCAATAATCCAGTGATATAATTCGTATGTTTTAAAAACCAGTGAACTATTTTGATATCAAAAGATTGAATGATAATCTCATATGGATATTGTTTTAGAAGTTTTACTATTTTTTGACAATATTTTTGAGTGTTACAGATTGTGGTTCTTTTGATTTCAATCACTAATAAAACTTTTCCCTTTATCAGATTGAAAACATCTGACAATAAGGGAATCTGTGTATTGGTATTGGGAAAAGTCAATTTTTTTAATTCATTATAAGAATAACTAGATATTTTTCGGTTGATTCCCATTAATATTCGCAAATCATTATCATGATAAACCACAATATTGCCATCCTTTAAAAGATGAATATCTAATTCAATGGGAACATTCTTTTTTAAAGCAAGAGAAAAAGCAGGAATCGTATTTTCTACAATAGTATCTGTTTTTATTCCCCTATGCGCGATATATAATCCCTTTAAATTTTCTAATGACATACACTTCACCTATGGTTAGGATATCATTTTTTTCTGATAATCTCTAGTATAAGTAACTAATTTGGCACTTAATACCTTTCGATCCATTTGATTTAATATTTCTAAAATCTGTAAATAAGTCATCTTCTTTACCCTCCTAGTGTTTATTATAAAAAGAAAACAAAAGAAAATCATAAATTCGACAAAACTAGATAAAATATCTTACAAAAAACATTCATGAAAAAAGTTGGAAAAATATCATAAATATAGTATAATATGATATAGGTGATTGAATGGAATATAATAATCAAGTATCACTAAAAGAAATTTTAAATAAAAAGCAGGTATTCCATAATAATCGTGGTATGAGTTTGGAAAATGATATCAATATTTCTAATCAATATTATATTGATACCAAGCAAGCCTTTATCTATAAAAAACCAACACCAATCAAAATTCTAAAAGTAAACTACCCTAGTAAAACGAATAAAACTGGTAGAATTACCATTAAAGAGGCTTATTTCGAAGCACCGTCTACTACAGATTATAATGGACTATATCAAGGAAAATACATCGATTTTGAAGCAAAAGAAACGAATAATAAAAGTTACTTTCCTTTAGAAAATATCCATCCTCATCAAATGAATCATTTACGTAATATTATAGAAAATGGTGGAATTGGTTTTTTAATTATTCGTTTTATAGAATATAATAAGACCTTTCTACTTTTTGCAGAAGACTTCTTTTCTTATATTGATCATACAACTAGAAAATCCATTCCTTATGAATATTTTCTAAAAAAAGGTCATGAAATCAATGAGAAATATGCTCCAAGATTAGATTATTTGGAAATTATTAAAAAAAGTTTAGATAAAAATATGGAGGTATCATAATGACAAAATCAAAAAAAACTCATACAACGAAAAGATCTCATCATAAAATACAAAAACCAATGATTATTATTGGCATCATTTTATTAGTAATACTAGCTTTAAGTTATATTATATTGGGATTTGAACTTACTTGTGTACTAACAATAGGTATTTTAATTATTTTAGGTATTGCTAGACTCTTAGATAAGATTAAATCCAAACCTAAAAGAAGAAAAGTTCTAAATATTATTTTGATTTTCTTTTTGATTATTGCAATTATCATTGCTTTACTAGCTTCTGCTTTTATTGTCATGATTGTGAAAAAAGCACCTGAATTTGATATTACGCAATTAGAAAAAAGAGAAGCATCTATTTTCCTAGATTCGACAGGCGAAGAATTCTATCGTCTAGGAGATGAAATGAGAGAGAATATTACTTACGATGATTTACCTGAAGTATTTATTGATGCTCTCGTTGCAACAGAAGATTCTAGATTTTTCCAACATAATGGTTTTGATGCTCCACGTTTTATTAAGGCAAGTATTGGTCAAATTTTAGGAAAAAGTAATGCTGGTGGTGGTTCTACCTTATCAATGCAATTAATTAAAAATACATATACCAGTCGTGAAACAAGAGGATTAGATGGAATCATTCGTAAGTTTACCGATATTTATCTTGCTGTATTTAAATTAGAGAAAAACTTTACCAAAAAAGAAATTATTGAATATTATGCTAATAATCTAGAACTTGGAAGTAATGCTTGGGGTGTTGAGCAAGCTTCTCAAACTTTCTTTGATAAAAGTGTTAGAGATTTAAACTTATCCGAAGCTTCTTTACTAGTTGGTTTGTTTAACGCACCTGGTGCTTATAATCCATTTTCTCATCCTGATAAAGCAGCATCTAGAAGAGCAGAAGTTTTAAATTCTATGATAAGACAAGGTTATGTTACGCAAGAAGAAGCAGATATTGCGAACTCCATTCCTGTTACTTCCCTTTTAACCAAAACCATTAGAACATCTGAATATGCTGGATATATTGATACGGTATTATGGGAATTAGAAAATAAGTATGGTATTAATCCAAAGATTACTCCTGTCATTGTATATACGAATATGGATCGTAATAAACAAAAAGGAATCGATGATATCTTTAATGGACAAAGTAGTAGTTATACTTGGTTAAATGATACCGTAACAGCAGGTTCTGCAGTTGTTGAAGTTGCTACTGGTAAAATTGTAGCGATTGGAGCAGGTCATAACAGAAGCTTAGGACATTATAATTTTGCTGTTCAAGGAACGAGACAAATTGGATCTACTGCAAAACCAATATTTGATTATGGCCCTGCCATCGAGTATTTAGGTTGGAATACTTATACACAAATTTTAGATGAACCACATAGTTACTCTTCTGGGCAAGCCATTAATAATTCCGATGGTCAATTCTGGGGATGGATTAGTATGAGAACGGCTCTTTCTCAATCCAGAAATATACCAGCACTAAAAGCATTCCAAGCAGTACAAGACCAAGTAGGAAATCAAAAAATTATTGAATTTGCTACTAATTTAGGAATTACACCTGATATTCAAAATGGAAAGATTTATGAAGCACATGCTTTAGGTGCTTTTAGTAAAACTACTCCTTTACAAATGGCTGCTGCCTATGCTGCTTTTGCCAATGGTGGTACCTATACAGAACCACTAACTGTCAATAAAATTGTTTATCGTGAAGATAATACTGCTAAAGTTTTTGAACCAAAGCAAACAAAAGCTATGAGTGAAGCAACTGCTTTCATGATTACTGACATGTTAAAAACTTCTGTTAATTCTGGTATGGCTGGTGGAGTTAAAATGAATGGTGTAGACTTAGCTGCTAAAACAGGAACTACCAATTTAAGTAATGAAGACAGGGAAAGACTTCACTTACCAGGTAATACCGCAAGAGATGCATGGGTAGTAGGATACGATCCTGAATATGCTGTATCTATGTGGTACGGTTATGATACCATCACTAGTGAACATTATAATGTAGATACGGTTGCCGTAAGAGAAAGAACGAAATTATATAAAGCGATTGCAAATGTTGTTTTCAATAAAAATAGTGGAAAAACCTTTACTCCACCAAGCAATGTTGTTCAAGCCTGTGTAGAAAATGGTAGCAATCCTCCAGCATTACCTAGTGCTAATACTCCACAAGATCAAATTACATGCGAATACTTCATTAAAGGTAGTGAACCAACAGATGTATCTTCTAAATATAGTAAACTTGCTACTGTTAAAAATTTAAAAGTAACTTATAATGAAAAAACAAAAAAGATTACGATTAGTTGGTCTAAGTTAAATACACCAACAGAAAATGAAAGTTTTGGTGCCTTCGGATATAATGTATATTATGGTGATATTTTATTAGACTTTACTACTTCTAATTCTTATACGATTGAAGCAAGTTCTAATATTTCAGGAACTTATAAAGTTGTTACTACATTTGAAAAATATTCAGGAAATCAAAGTGATCCGGCTGTTTATAAATTTGAGTATAAAGAGAAAGAACCAACTGTTAGTCCAAGTCCTTCTCCTTCTACTTCACCAAGTCCAACGACTAGTCCAAGTCCAAGTTCTAGTCCTTCTGCTACACCATCACCTAGTACTAGTCCTACTACAACCCCATAAAAAAAATCCCATTTGGGATTTTTTTAATGCAACAATAAACTACTAATATACATAAAAAGAATACCGATTATAAAAAATAAGAATGTTTGCTTTGTTTGTTTATATTTCAAACTAGATGGCAATAATTCATAGATAGAAATATGCATCATAATACCAGCAATAATAGCATACAAACACCCCATAAAGAAATCATTACTAAAGCCCACTAAAAATATAGAAGCGACAATAGCGCCTAAAAATTCACTCATTCCTGATACTAAAGTATACAGAAATGCCTTTTTTCTACTACCAGTACTATAATAGATCGGAACTGCTACGCTAATTCCTTCCGGAATATTATGTAAGGCTAGTGCTATTGCTAGAGTAATACCTAATGTAATATCATGATTCGATGTTAAGAAAGTAGCAATACCTTCCGGAATATTATGTAGCATAATCGCAATCATAGAAATCATACCTACCCGATATAGTGTTGCATCTTGGTAAGTATTATCTGGTAAATATTTATCAATCGTCATGGATAGAACTATTCCAATTACTACAAAAACGCTGCAAATTAAAAAAGCCGGTATCATATAGTATACTTCTCTGATACTTGTATAAGAGGATGGAATTAAATCCGAAATCGATATTAAAAGCATCACTCCACTTGCAAATGCTAAAGACGAAACTAATACTTTATTGGATTTATCTTTCAAATAGACAAACAAAAAGCCAATTAAAGTACTACATCCTGCTAAAAAGGTTAAAATAAAAGGTATCATAGTTATCACCTTTTAAAATATATGAAAAAAAATATAAACTAGAACTTGTCCACAGTAAATAAAATCGCTATAATATAGGAAAAGGAGTGAAAAAATGAAAAAAATTATACAGGAATTTAAGGAATTTATTGCGCGTGGTAATGTAGTAGATTTAGCTGTTGGTGTTATTATTGGTTCTGCTTTTGGAAAAATTGTATCTTCTTTGGTAAATGATATTTTAATGCCAATTATTGGAGTTATTCTAGGTGGTATTAATTTTACTAGTCTAACATTACATTTTAAAGATGCTATTATTTACTATGGTAACTTTATTCAAAATGTATTTGACTTTTTAATTGTTGCTTTCTGTATTTTTATGTTTGTGAAAGTAGTCAATGTACTTACTCATAAAGCAAAGAAAGAAGCAGAAGAAAAACAAGAAAAAGAACCTGCTAAGAGCGATGAAGTTCTTCTTTTAGAAGAAATTAGAGATCTATTAAAAAATAACCAAACACCAAAAAAGAATTCAAAAAAAGATTAGTTGCTACTAATCTTTTTTTTGCATATATCTTTGAGTAAACAGTTTTCACATAATGGCTTTTGACTCTTACATTGATATCTACCAAATAAGACCATTTGTAAATGTCTTTTACTCCAATTATTTTTTTGATATAACTTTTGAAGTTTCTTTTCTACTTCTAGAACGGAATCTTTTTCTTTTGCAAGACCTAATCTCTTACTTACTCTATCAACATGCGTATCTACCGCAATATTATCTTCATGAAACCATTCACTTAAAATTACATTCGCTACCTTCCTTCCAACGCCTGGCATACTTTCTAATGCTTGACGGTCCTTAGGAACTTTGCCATCATATTGATTCCATAAAATATTCGCAATTTCTAATACATAAGTTGCTTTTCGATGATAAGTACCAATAGGTCGAATGATATCTATTATATCTTCCATTTTAGCATTCTTTAATTCTTCTAATGTTTGATATCGATGAAATAATACTTTGGTTACTAAATTGACACTTTTATCCGTTGCTTGCGCACTTAATACCACCGCAATTAGTAATTCATAATCTTTTTCGTAATTTAATTCACATTTTGGATTCGGATATAAACTATCTAAATAGTTTTCAATCAACTGTATCTTCTTCGTCTTCTCCATCTTCAAACCAGTCATATTCAAACAACTCCAACTTTTCTTTTTTCTCTTGTTTTTCTTTAAACTTTAAACGATTATTTTCCACATCTTGTTGTGTTTTAATTCCTTTCTTACCCCATTCATATAAAATTTTATCAATATATCGCAAATTGCATACACCACTATATACAGCTTCTTTTAATGCCTCTATAATTAATTCTTCTTTAGTACCATCTTCTAACCAAGCACTAATAATTTCATATTCCATAGAAGTTAGTGGTCGTGCAAATTCTTTTTCAATCACTTCAAAAATGTTACTATTTTTTTCTTCTTCCATCTTTGCTTGATTTACATCATCAATAATCATATTCGTCAATTTTTCATAAAATAAATCTAATACAATATATTCTTCCATCACATTTTTTTCGTTTTTAATAACCTCAATACTGATATAATTTTTTTCGGTTAACGTATCTATATGTGATAGTACTTCTTCCTTCGTCATTCCTAAATCTTGAGAGAGGCGATTGGTATCAAAAATGATTTGTGTGCCTAAATTGGTAAGATAAATCAGAAAAATAAATTCTTCTAATGTCAAATTAAATTTCTTTCTTAATTGGAATAGATATAAAGGTACTACAAAGTTATTTTTCTTTAAGATTTCTACTAATTTGCTACTTTTCATAACTTCCTCCATTTCTTTTTTACTCATGATAGTGTTCTAAGATATAATTTTCAATCTTACTTTTTTCATTTAATAATTGATTTGTTACTATCTTTTCTTCGATATCATTAATAATTTCTTTTAAAAATAATCCTGGCTTTTTATCTAATAATTTACTGATATCTTTTCCATTGATTACTATTTCATTTTTTGATTTTATTGGTAGGGCATTATATTTTTGCGTTACTATTTTTTTATCGATATTTTTGATACTAGCAGCAATGCTATTTACGTATAAACCATAACGATATAGAACTAATGGGTCTAAATTATCCAGATTTAAAACAGTACGGATTTGTTTCATAATCTCTTTCTCATTTTTTGTAAATGGATATAGGGAATCTACATTTAACTGTGTCCAAATTCCCATTAAATCATCAAAATTTTTGATATTCTTTAAATTATTAAGTTCTAGTTCTTGATCTAATCCGAGTTCTAATAATAGTTTGATGCCATAACGTACATTGATACTAGCAAAAATTTTATTTAATTCCTCTTTTTTACGATGATAAGATAAGTTACGAACTAGTTGTTTTGTATTCCGAATGGATTCTTTTACATCCTCACTTAGACTAAAATTTAATATAGTAGCGAAACGGATTGCTCTTAAAATACGCAGAGAATCTTCTAAAAATTTATGATAACTATCTCCTACTGTATTAATTTCCCTTTTTTTTAAATCTTTTTGTCCATTTAATAAATCGATAATGTTACCATCTTTATCCATACAGATCGTATTAATTACAAAATCTCTTCTTTTTAAGTCCTCATATAAGTCATTAATATATTCAAATTCGATTGGTTTACGGTTATTCATATAACTAATTTCACGACGAAAGGTTGTGATTTCAAAATGAACATTTTTTAAGATAACAGTAATGGAACCATATGCTTCATTCGGTAAGCATGAGTGAGGAAAAATAGTACGAATTTGGCTAGGGGTTGCATTGGTACAAATATCAATATCACTAGATGGTATTTTTAATAAATAATCTCTTACAAATCCACCAACAATATAAGCCACATAACCATTTTCTTCTATCTTTTTAATTAACTTTAAGGCTATATCATGCATAGTATCACCTAACGTTATTATACCATGTTTTTATATAAAATACTAACACTAAGAAAAAAAGAATGAACCTTGTCATTCTTTTTTCTACTACTAATTTATCTATTAGTTAAGTACTGCTTTTAAAGCTGTGCTTTGTTTGAATCTAGCAGATTTGCTAGCAGCAATTTTAACTGTTGCTCCAGTTTGTGGATTACGTCCTTCACGAGCAGCTCTTTTGCTTACTGAGAAAGTTCCAAATCCTGGAAGAGTAATTTTATCTCCTTTTTTTAATACTCCTGTGATTTCATCGCAAATAGCTTTGATTGCACGATCTGCATCTGCTTTTGTTAATCCTGCTTTTTCAGCTACTGCTTCAACTAATTCTGATTTTTTCATGTTAAAATGACCTCCATATATTATTTTATTAAGCACATATCATGCTTACATTTCAAGAATAGCATGAAATAATGATAAAATCAACTAATTTGACTAAAATTTTACAGAAAATACACAATAGATTAGCCAATTTCTTGGATTAATGCTTCATAAATTAAATCAACAATATAATTACTAGATTCCAAATGATATTTGGAAATCATGTTTTGAATAGCTTCTTCATCATTTTCAATATTTAAATAAGAGAAGACAGATTCCTTGCTATTAGGAACATCTATTAAATAATTTCTCGTATAAAGATTATCGATGATTAATAAAGGAAAATCTTCAATCCATTCTTGAAACTTAGTTAGCATTTCTTCTGTACTATCTACATATATAAATGCTTCTTTATCATAGCTGCACATATCTACTAATTCACGAATGGGAACTTTTTCTTCTTGAATACGATAATCAAAACGATCCAATAGTTTGAGACCATCTAATTTTAAGGCAGATAGTTGTACTAATATTCCCTTTTCTTTGGTTATTGCAGTAGGAATTAATTCCAAAATAATATATTTTTGCTTCCGTAAATTCATTTCTTTCACCGATATTATCATACTATAAAATATTTTAAAAGAAAATACTTGACAAATCGTGATAAATTCTTTAAAATCAACTTTTGTTGGGGAGGGATAAATATGAGTATTGATGCTATCATTGATCAGATCAACCAGAAAAGAGAATTATTAAAATTAAAATATTTTACGATTCAAAAATATTTGAATATTTATTCCTGCTCTTTCTTAATGGCTCTTTCTTTGGGAAGTATTGGTTTATTTGAACATATTCAAAGTTTAAAAAATGAATTTCGTATTGAATTAGAGTCTACTATCAATCATTCTTTAGAAGAAAAATCTACGGAAATCCTTGCAATCAGTAATCCTACTACCGAACAAAAAGTAAACTTGATATTACAGAGGGATAACTTATCAGAAGATATGTTAGATACCATTGTTTCTATTATTTTGATTAAAAGCGAAACTAAAAATTATGATGAAGCATATCAAATAATCGATAGCCTTTATAATAGAACCCAAGATGCAAGGTTAATTCAGAAAATCAATTCAATTTTAGGTTCTAATTATGGAAATAATTTATATCATCAAAGTATTGCTTTAGATGGATTTGAAATCTATACTAGTGGACTTTATAAACAATATCTAAATGAAAATCTTAAAAGTTCTCCTACTTATCAGGCTTGTGTTGATTTCTTATATATTAAAAATTTGTTAGAAACCAATTCTGAATTGGAAGATGAAGAAATTATCATAGAAGAAGGCAGCGATACACAATCTTCGATACCAGCCGGTTTAGAAGAAAAAATTATGGTTGAAATGCAAAAAAATTATTCTCATGAGTTAGAAATATTAAAAATAGCACTTGGAAATTCACCTGATGAATCCAATTTCTTTGCTAGAGAAATTCCCTTAGATGAAAAGATACAATATATTTTAACAAAATATGGCTTAACAGAAGAAGAATTTAATATTTTAACCAGTATTATTTTAGCAGAGGCTAGGCCTTATGATTTAGAAAGTGAAGAAAACTATATTTACTCTTACTTAGATGCTTATGCTACTACCAATACTATTTATAATCGAATTCATAGTATTACTTGGAGTACCTATATCGATTCCATTATGGGAGAGGGTTTGGGTACTAATCCTTATTACCAAAGTATTTGTAATGGTCAATTTAGTGTTTATGCTAGTGGCGATTATCAAAAATATTTAGATATGGATAAGACAGAACTTCCAGGATATCAAGCTGCAATTGATATGTTGTATACAGAAAATATTATACATAATCGTTTAAATTTTGTAGCAAGTTTCTATTTTGATCATCTAGATGAGAGCAGTAAAGAAAAAGCTTGTCAAAAAAGAACACATTTTGTACCTAATGGCAATTGGTATGGTGGAGAATTATCAGAAGAAGATGTTCTCGTTTTAGACGAAATCAAAGTTTTCCATAAATAAAAGACTGATCATCAGTCTTTTTCTTTATAACACAAATGCTATCATGTTATTGGAACCTTTATTTACAATTTTAGTTAAGGTATTCTGTAATTTAAAACGAATATTATCTGGCATCATGCTAATTTTAGATTGAATTCCTTCTTGCACAATGACATCTAAACTTCTACCAAAAATTTCACTTTTCCAAATATTACTTGGATCGGTATCGTAATCTTTCATTAAATAATCAATTAATTCTTTACTTTGTAGTTCACTTCCAATGATTGGTTCAAAAGTAGAATTAACATCTACCCTAATCATATGAATGGATGGTGCTGTTGCTCTTAATTTTACACCATATCTAGGACCCTGTTTCGTAATTTCTGGTGTATCTAGTTTCATATCTTCTAAGGTAGGAGAAGCAACACCATATCCAGTTTGTTTTACCATTTTTAGAGCATATTTAATTTGATCGTATTCACGCTTTGCTTCATTAAAGTCCTGAAATAAGGATAGTAATTGGGCTTTACTAGTAACATCAATTTGAATAATGTCACTTAATACCTGATTATAAAGTTCACTTGGAGATTCTAAATTAATTGTAACTTCACCTGTTGCTGGATCAATATTTGATAAATAGGATTTTGAAATGACATCAATTCCCATAAAATGCTCATTTATTTTTTCTACATCCCGTAATTTATCAATTTCAATTACACTTTCACGAATGGCATCAATGTATTTTTTCTTAATTTCATTCTTAGGATTTAAAATTGCTATCCATTCTGGCATATTGACTTTTACTTCCAGAATAGGGAATTCATATAAAGCTTCTCTTAGAATATCATACATATCCTTTTGATTCATGTCTTCAATATTCATAGGTAGTACTGGTACATCATATTCTGCTTTTAATTTTTCACAGATTTTCTCTGTTTCTGGTCCCATCGGATGAGTAGAATTCATGACTACAATAAATGGTTTTCCTAGTTCTTTTAGTTCTCGAATTACTCTAGTTTCTGCCTCTAAATAATCACTTCGATTAAATTCTCCAATCGAACCATCTGTCGTTACGACAATACCAATTGTTGAATGATCTTTAATTACTTTTTCGGTTCCTATTTCGGCTGCTTCACTAAAGGCAATTGGATCATCATACCAAGGAGTTTTTACTAGTCTTGGTCCATTTTCATCTTCAGCACCTTTAGCATTTTCAATTAAATAACCAACACAATCAATTAATCTAATATTACAGCTAAAATCATCAATTTGTACCTTAGCAGCGGTATTCGGAACAAATTTCGGTTCTGTTGTCATAATGGTTTTTCCTGCTGCACTCTGAGGCACTTCATCTAATGCTCTTTTTCTTTCATATTCATCTTCAATATTAGGAACAATTAAATTTTCGACAACTTTTTTAATAAATGTACTTTTACCAGTACGAACTGCTCCTACTACTCCTAAATAAATATCTCCGCCTGTACGAAGTGCAATATTTTTAATAATCTCTTTTTTATCCATATATCAAACACTCTCTTTCTATTCATTTAACTATATGAGAAAAAAAAAGAGATATTCCTAGTATTAGAAATAGATCTACTCTTTTTTACTTTCTATTAAAGCATCTTATCAATATCTTTCGGAACATTATCTTTTAAGATTGCATTAACAATTTTATCTTCTTTTTCCTTACTTACTTCTTTTCCTGCTACTCCACCTATTTCTTGTACTAATTCCCTTAATACTTTTTCATCTTTCATATCGGAGTGTTGCAGTTTATTTGCTAAAGATAGAATGGTTTCTTTATTTACTCCAGATTTATCTTCTACCTTTTTAAAAAATGAATCGCCAAACATAAAAAAGACCTCCTACATCATTATATGTAAAAGGTTTCTTTTGTTCCATTATTTTAATCGTATAGTTTCCCTTGTTTTTTTAATTTTTTTTCGTATTTTTCTCTTCTTTTTTGGAATTCCATACACTGTTTTTGATAAACAGCATCTAGTACTTGTCCTTTTTGATATCTTTCATCTAATATTCTTTGTGCTCTTTCTAATCCTTCTAATTCTGTTTTTGGATCTTTTCTATCTAAAAACCATCCCATTATATCAACTCCTACTTTTCTTATTAAATTCTATTATTTCTTATTTTCTTGGATTGTTTCAGTATTTGCTATCCTTTTTTCATAACAAGACTTGGTAATTTCTTCAAACTTTCCTAAAGTAGTTTCTAAATTTACTGTTCCATTTTTGACAAATTCATCTAAATAATATGCATAACCATCATGATAGCCAATAGATATTATATCGTTTTGATTTATTTCTGGTAATTCATTGAAACTAGTATCTTCCTGATGAATCTTTTCTAATAATGTAAATTTACCATCTATAAATCCACTTTTATAGCGAATATATGGTTCTTGATAGGCTCTGTATCGTTCTAAAGCTTGTGTATGATATTTATCGATTACCGCAATTAATTGTTCTTGACTAATGCTCATGTTGATACCCACCATTTCACAGTATTCACCATATTGATATCCATCATAATAACCAATTGATGTTAGACTACTATTATCGATTTTGGGTTCTTTTCTGGTTTCTTTTTCACTATCATATAATACATAATTTAATCCTTGTTTAAAGGCAACCGTATATTCATTTAATCCTAACATTATTCTTCACCTCTATTTTTGAATTGTATGATAATAGGAGTTCCTTCTAATTCAAAGTTTTCTCTTAATTTATTTTCTAAATAACGCTCATAAGAAAAGTGTACTAATCCTTTATTGTTTACATAGAAAGTAAACTTTGGAGGTTTGATTCCCGTTTGATTCACAAAATATATTTTTAGTCTTTTTCCTTTGTAAGAAGGAGGTAAATTTAAACTATAAGCATCTGTTATGACTTCGTTTAATACACTTGTTTTAATTTCTCGTTTAATGTTTTCAGCTACTTTTAATACTTCTGGCATTAGAGTATGAATTCTTTTTTTGGTAAGAGCAGATAGATAAACAATTGGAGCATAACTTAAAAATTGAAATTCACTGCGGACTATTTTTTCGTATTCTTTGGTACTTATATTTTCTACAGTATCCCACTTATTAACGACAATAATTAATCCTTTTCCTTTTTCTAAAGCATAACTAGCAATATGTTTATCATGTTCGATAATTCCTTCTTCGGCATTAATAACAAGTAAACATAAATCACTTCTATCAATGGCTTTTAAACTACGAAGTAAACTGTATTTTTCAATGCTTTCAAATACTTTCCCTTTTTTTCGCATTCCTGCTGTATCAATTAAAATGAACTCTTCACCATTATATTTCATCACAGTATCCACTGCATCACGAGTTGTTCCTGCTTCGTTACTAACAATTACTCTTTCTTCATTTAATAGAGCATTAATTAAACTACTTTTTCCTACATTTGGTCTACCAATCACTGAAAATTTTAATCTAGTGTCTTCTTCTTGTTCTTGGTATTCATGAAAATTAGCAGTAATGGTATCTAAAAGTTCATAAATACCCGTATTATGTTCAGAACTAATTGGTACATATTCATCAAAACCTAATTCATAAAAATCATATTGATGTTCTTGGCTTTCTTTGCTGTCAATTTTATTAATAGCAACAATTACTCTTTTTTGACTTTTTCTTAGCATATCACGAACGACTTTATCATTTGTGGTCAGTCCTTCTTTTCCATCAACAATAAAAACAACAACATCACTTTCTTCAATCGCTATTTCGGCTTGAATTTTAATTTCATCATTAAATAACTCTTGGCTTACATCAATTCCACCTGTATCAATTAAATGGAATCGATAATTTTTGTAATTTACTTCGCTATAAATTCTATCCCTTGTAACGCCAGGAGTATCTTCAATAATAGATACTTTACTTCCAACTAGACGATTAAATAAAGTGCTTTTTCCTACATTTGGTCTTCCTACTAAAGCAACAGTTGGTAAATTCATTGTTTCACCTCCTATATCGATGTCCTTATTCTACCACAAAACAACAAAAAAATATAGTTTATTATTCGAAAATAGTAAACTATACACTTATAAATGAAAATCATTCATCCACTTCTTCAAATACGATATTTCTGATATGGCCAGATGCATTTAGCATTGAAGATTGGCTCTTATAATTAAACCAAGTAAAAATTTTAATATATTTGGTTGGAATTCGAAAAGTAGTTCCATTATTATAATTATTATAACTTGTTCCTGTGATTCTTGCATGATAGTTCTGATAACTATTTGTAAGACTTTTACCATCAACTAAGGAATAATTATGCGTACTACCAGAACTACTTTGTGAAACTTGAGTTCCTGCTGGGTAGGTACCACCATCCCATGGCTTGGTTAAAGTAATTGTATTTGTTTCTTTGTTTATTTTATCATAATTAAATAAATCATTATAAAAATTTTTAGAATAAGTTAATTCTGGATATTGATGGCCTGTTGAATCTTGATAATTCCAAAAGATAAAGCCTCTTTCGTAACTTGGTGTTGATGATGTTACATTCCAATTAGATAGATTTTCGAAATAAACTATATCATCACCATTTTTTAAATCTTTTGCTAGTTTAGTTAAGGTACTAGGAATATACATTATATTTGGTGCATTAATAATTAACTTATCATAATCATATTGATATATTCCAATATAATTTGTTGTATCTGCCATTTCTGTATACACTTCCATAGAATAATCATATTTCTTATTGGTATCTATCGGAATATATATACTAGAAACAATGTCTGTTTCATTATTTATTTTAATTCTAAATTCATTGTTTTCATTGCTATAGGTAAGTGCTGGAAAATTGGTGTTATCTCCATATTCTCCATAGCCATTAATAACTAGGTTTTTGTATATATTTTTACTACAGATATCATGGTGATTGGTAAACTCTTCTACCTCTTCTAAACTATATCTTTTTACTAAACATTTATTATTATTTAATCCTTGAAATCCTATTTGTCCATCTTTTTTGATATATACTGTTCCTTCTAAAGTATTATCTAATAGGGCTAACTTACTATTATCTTCTGGTAAAGTAAATGTTGTTGTTTGAGTTACTTCATTATTTTTAGAATACTTTTCTACTTCTTCTATAATTGTATATAACTGCTGTTTTTCTTTACTATAATCTAGTTTAGGTATCGAGTTTCCTTTACTTAGTGATAAATCATTGTTGATAAATCCTCCTTCTATTCCTAGAGTGATGGTTTGATTATTTTCTGTATGATTCCTTACATATAAAGTAATCTCTTTTTTAGCATTCTTTTTAATTTCGCCTTTAGGCTCATCCTTGGTATCTTCTATATATCCAAATTCTAAATTAGGATTCTCTCTACTCATTTGATAATATAATTCATATTTGGTATCAGTATCATTTAAAGAAGTTACTTCTATTTTAAATTCCTTAGCGGTATGACTAGGAATTACTAATTCCTTTTCACTTAATTTATAATCTAGAGTTCCTACTACGATATTTAGTTTCCCATGTTCTTCTAATTTATTCGTAAAGAATCCATATGATACATAAATACTAGTTACTAACAATACTGTTAATATCAATAAACTCATATAAATGATTTTCTTCTTATTCATAACTTCCTCCAGTTTTTAAGTAGATTGCTTTAAAACTAAGGAATAACGAAATTATCTTCAAAAATAAGAAAAAACAAATATGAATAATTTAAAAAAATTAAAAAATATTGCTTATCAATTTTCTTATTTCATGAGATGATAAACAATATTTCAATTCTTTTAATCAATCTAATTTAGGATTTATATTTTTATTATATAACTGAAAAAGAAAAAAATCTAGATTTAGATTCTTTTCTTTTTCATTTTACTTCCTATTTACATTTCAATTACTCATCTACTTCTTCAAATACGATATTTTTAATATAAGTATATGGTGGAGTTAGATTGGAAGATATACGATTATGGTTAAACCAAGTAAAAATGCTAACATATTTTGTAGGAATACGAAAAGCTGTTTGAAAATTAGAATTTTTGGCGCTTGTTCCCACTATAACAGCATTATGGTTTTGATAGCTATTTGATAATGAGTTACCACTCCTCAATGAATAATTATGAGCAGCGCCAGAATCACTTCTGGATACATAAGTTCCTGCTGGATAATTTCCTCCGTTCCATGGATTGGCTAACATGATGGTGTTTGTGTCTGCATTTGCCGAATTTTCACGAATCCAAATAGCTACGAAATTATTTTTTGAATATGTTTCTGGCGGATATTGATAGCCTGTTGAATCTTGATAATTCCAAAAAATAAATCCTCTTTGATAAGTTGGTGTTGCTGATGTTATATTCCAATTAGATACATCCTCTAAATAAACTACTTCATCACCATTTTTTAAATCTTTTGCTAGTTTCGTTAAGGTATTAGGAATATACATGATATCTACTGCGTTAATGATTTTTTTATCATAATCATATTCATATAGTCCAATATAGTTTTCTTCATTTTTTAGTTCTGTATAAGCATCCATGGAATAATAATATTTCTTATTAACGTCTACTGGTATCATATCTTGTGATGAAGTTTGTACTAAATGTGTAACATCTATTTTAAAATCATTACTTTCCTTATTATAGATAAAATCTGGAAAATTGGTATTATTTCCATATTCACCATAGCCATTGATGACTAAGTTTTTGTATATATTTTGATTGCAAATATCATGATGATTATTAAACTCTTCTACTTCTTCTAAACTATATCTTTTTACTAAACATTTATTATTATTTAATCCTTGAAATCCTATTTGTCCATCTTTTTTGATATATACTGTTCCTTCTAAAGTATTATCTAATAGGGCTAACTTACTATTATCTTCTGGTAAAGTAAATGTTGTTGTTTGAGTTACTTCATTATTTTTAGAATACTTTTCTACTTCTTCTATAATTGTATATAACTGCTGTTTTTCTTTACTATAATCTAGTTTTGGAATTGATTTTCCTTTACTTAGTGATAAATCATTGTTGAAAAATCCCCCTTCTACTCCTAGAGTGATGGTTTGATCATTCTCTGTATGATTTCTTACATATAAAGTAATTTCCTTTTTAGCATTCTTTTTGATTTCACCTTTAGGTTCATCTTCTGTATTTTCTACATAACCAAATTCTAAATTAGGATTCTCTTTACTTATCTGATAATATAATTCATACTTGGTATCGGTATCATTTAAAGAAGTTACTTCTATTCTAAATGCCTTAGCAGTATGACTAGGAATTACTAATTCCTTTTCACTTAATTTATAATCTAGAGTTCCTACTACGATATTTAGTTTTCCATGTTCTTCTAATTTATTCGTAAAGAAGCCATATGATACATAAATACTTGTTACTAACAATACTGTTAATATTAATAAACTCATATAAATAATTTTTTTCTTATTCATAACTTCCTCCAGTTTTTAAGCAAAATACTTGAAAACTAGAGAATAGGAAAAATACCTTATTGAATCACAACAATTGAATTTTAATCTTATCACAATCAAAAAAAATATTGTTTATAAAATTCCATATTTTATAAGGATATAAACAATATTTCAATTCTTTTAAGTATTTTGATTTAGGATTTATATTTTTATTATATAACTGAAAAAGAAAAAAATCTAGATTTAGATTCTTTTCTTTTTCATTTTACTCTTCATTTACAATCCGATTACTCATCTACTTCTTCCAATACGATATTTCTGATATAGGCATATGGTGAGGTTAGATTAGAAGAAGTGTTGTAATTATTCAACCAGGCAAAAATGCTAACATATTTGGTTGGAAAGCGGAAAGAAGCATATGAAGAATTATTATAGTTAGTTCCCGTTATTGTAGCATGATAATTTTGGTAATTATTTGTAGATAATTTACCATTGACTAAAGAATAATTATTTGCGGCACCATCACTTTTTTGAGAAACTTGAGTTCCTGCTAGATAGGTACCACCATCCCATGGTTTTGTCAAAGTGATAGTATTGTTTTCTTTATCTATCGAATTTTCATTTATCCATGCTGTAGCTCCCGTATGATTTCTAGAATAAGTTAATTCTGGATATTGATAACCTGTTGAATTTTGATAATTCCAAAAGATAAAGCCTCGTTGATAAGTTGGTGTTTCTGATGTTATATTCCAATTAGTTACATTTTCTAAATAGATTACTTCATCTCCGTTATTTAAATCTTTTGTTAGTTTCGTTAATGTATTAGGAATATACATTACAGTTGGTGCTGTAACAGCTAATTTATCATAATCATATTCATATAGTCCAATATAATTAGATGAATTTTCATGCTCCGTATAGGCGTCCATAGAATAATAATATTTCTTATTAACATCTACTGGTATCATATCTTGTGATTGTGGTTGTGCTCTCATTGTAACAGATGTTTTGAAATCATTAGTATCACTATTATAAATCAAACCTGTAAAATTGGTATTATCTCCATATTCTCCATAGCCATTGATGACTAGGTTTTTGTAGATATTGTTACTACAGATATCATGGTGATTGGTAAACTCTTCTACTTCTTCTAAACTATATCTTTTTACTAAACATTTATCATCATTTAATCCTTGGAATCCTATTTGTCCATCTTTTTTGATATATACGTTTCCTGCTAAAGTATTATCGACTAAGGCTAACTTACTATTATCTTGTGGTAGAGTTAATGTTGTTGTTTGGGTTATTTCATTATTTTTAGAATACTTTTCTGCTTCTTCTAATATTGTATATAACTGTTGTTGTTCTTTACTATAATCTAGTTTTGGAATTGGGTTTCCTTTACTTAAGGATAAATCATTGTTGATAAATCCTCCTTCTATTCCTAGAGTGATGGTTTGATTATTCTCTGTATGATTTCTTACATATAAAGTAATCTCTTTTTTAGCATTCTTTTTGATTTCGCCTTTTGGTTGATCCTTGGTATCTTCTACATATCCAAATGTTAAATCAGAATTCTCTTTACTCATTTGATAATATAATTCATACTTAGTATCGGTATCATTTAAAGAAGTTACTTCTATTTTAAATTCCTTAGCGGTATGACTAGGAATTACTAATTCCTTTTCACTTAATTTATAATCTAATGTTCCTACTACGATATTTAATTTTCCATGTTCTTCTAGTTTATTCGTAAAGAAGCCATATGATACATAAATACTAGTTACTAACAATACTATTAATATCAATAAACTCATATAAATAATTTTTTTCTTATTCATAACTTCCTCCAGTTTTTAAGTACAGTGTTTAAAAACTAGAGAATAAAAAAAACACCTTATAAAATAAGGTATACATAACTTTTAAATAATAATTATAAACAAAATTCCTATGTATCAAAATCCTTATTTCATAAGGTTATCAATCATATTTGAATTCTTTTAATCACTGTAATTTAGGATTTATATTTTTATTATATAACTGAAAAAGAAAAAAATCTAGATTTAGATTCTTTTCTTTTTCATTTTACTTTCTATTTACAATCTGATTATTCATCTACTTCTTCCAATACGATATTTCTGATATAGGCATATGGTGGGGTTAGATTAGAAGATGTACTGTTATGGTTCAACCAAACTAAAATTTGAACATAATTGGTCGGAATGCGAAAGGCAGTTGTAAAATTAAGATTATTGGTGCTTGTTCCAGTTATTGTAGCATGATAATTCTGATAACTGTTTGATAATGGTTTACTAGATACCAACGAATAATTATTTGCAGGTCCATCGCTTTTTTGAGAAACTTGAGTCCCCATTGGATAATTTCCTCCATCCCATGGTTTTGTCAAAGTGATAGTATTGTTTTCTTTATCTATCGAATTTTCATTTATCCATACTGTAGCTCCCGTATGATTTCTAGAGTAAGTTAATTCTGGATATTGATATCCTGATGAATCTTTATAATTCCAAAAGATAAAGCCTCTTTGATAATCTGGTGTTGCTGATGTTACATTCCAATTAGATACATTTTCTAAATAAATTACTTCATCTCCATTTTTTAAATCTTGTGTTAGTCTAGTTAAAGTATCGGAAATATACATTATCTCATATGCACTAATTAAGTTTTTATCATAATCATATTCATATAATCCAATATAATTAGATGAATTTTCAAGTTCTGTATAAGTATCCATAGAATAATAATATTTCTTATTAACGTCTACCGGTATCAAATATTGTGAGTGTGATCGCATTGTTTTTGTAACATTTATTTTAAAATCGTTAGTTTCATTGTTGTATGTAAATGATGGAAAATTAGTATTATCTCCATATTCCCCATAGCCATTGATGACTAAGTTTTTGTATATATTTTGATTGCAAATATCATGATGATTATTAAACTCTTCTACTTCTTCTAAACTATATCTTTTTACTAAACATTTATTATTATTTAATCCTTGAAATCCTATTTGTCCATCTTTTTTGATATATACTGTTCCTTCTAAAGTATTATCTAATAGGGCTAACTTACTATTATCTTCTGGTAAAGTAAATGTTGTTGTTTGAGTTACTTCATTATTTTTAGAATACTTTTCTACTTCTTCTATAATTGTATATAACTGCTGTTTTTCTTTACTATAATCTAGTTTTGGAATTGATTTTCCTTTACTTAGTGATAAATCATTGTTGAAAAATCCCCCTTCTACTCCTAGAGTGATGGTTTGATCATTCTCTGTATGATTTCTTACATATAAAGTAATTTCCTTTTTAGCATTCTTTTTGATTTCACCTTTAGGTTCATCTTCTGTATTTTCTACATAACCAAATTCTAAATTAGGATTCTCTTTACTTATCTGATAATATAATTCATACTTGGTATCGGTATCATTTAAAGAAGTTACTTCTATTCTAAATGCCTTAGCAGTATGACTAGGAATTACTAATTCCTTTTCACTTAATTTATAATCTAGAGTTCCTACTACGATATTTAGTTTTCCATGTTCTTCTAATTTATTCGTAAAGAATCCATATGATACATAAATACTTGTTACTAACAATACTGTTAATATCAATAAACTCATATAAATGATTTTCTTCTTATTCATAACTTCCTCCAGTTTTTAAGTATGATAATTGAAAACTAGAAATTATAAATAAGAATTGATTCTATCTATCATATTAAATTTTTGTATGATAAAAAAGAAAAAATATTATTTATTAAATTTCTTATTGAATAAGAACATAAATAATATTTATAGCATTTTAAGTATCATACTTTAATCTCTTATTTTCTTACATTTTCATTATAAAATTTTCAAATATTTTAGTCAAGATGATTTTCGAAAGGAATATCACATTAGACAAGCAAACAGTCCGTTCACTTAGATTTCAATATATTATAGTAGGTGATACTATGAATTTCCTAAAAGATCAGATACAAACCATAAAAAGAAATGATCCTGCCATCCACTCTACTTTAGAAGTATTTTTATATCCTAGTTTTAGAGCACAACTATATCATAAAATATCTCACTTTTTCTACCTAAGAAAACATTTCTTACTAGCAAGATTGCTATCAGAAAGAGCTAAAAGAAAAACTGGTATTGAAATTCATCCCGGTGCTTGCATTGGGAAAGGTTTATTTATCGATCATGGAATGGGTGTCGTCATTGGCGAAACAGCAGTTATTGGAAACGATGTCGTAATGTTTCACGGTGTTACTTTAGGTGGAACTGGTTATCAAAGAGGAAAAAGACATCCTACCATAGAAGATCATGTTTTCATTGGAACAGGTGCTAAAATATTGGGAAATATTACGATAGGAAAAAATGCAAAAATAGGTGCAAATGCCATCATTTTAAAAGATGTTTCAGAAAATGTAACCGTAGTAGGTGTTCCTGGTCATATTGTAAAAAGGAATAATCAAAAAACTGATTCATAAACTATAATGGTGATACTCTATGAAAAACATTGCTCAAAAAAGTAGTGCTACCAATACAGAAGATTTCTTTTATAATATTTTAACCAAAGATTATATTCATGGTATGGTTTTTAATATTGCGTATACAGAAGATAATCGATTAGTTGTTTTTAATGCCTCTAGTTTAGGAGAAGGAACCATTAATACTATCGAAACTAGTACTTTAGCACAACTACAAGATTACGAAATTATTCTATTAGAAGATTTGTTAAGTCGATTGAATGAACAATCAGTTAAAAAAGATATTTATATTAATTTATATCCTTTAAAATCAATTATTTTAACAGATGAAAATATTCAACAAGTTACTACTCGTATGAATCAATATGTCGATCAAGTAAACATGATTATCGAAAAATATCCAGATTTAAGTATCTATTTGCACTGTATTAATAGAAATTTAGTAAATATGTTAAAACAAAAAGTAACGGTAGCTAAAATTGGCTTTGTAGTCTATGGTAATGATTTAAATTTTATTGATGTTGATTACTACGTTATTTTAATGAATACTTTTGATGATACGATTATTGATGAATTATTAAAAAATGAAAAAGAAGTAATTTTATATCTTTCTTCTGACTATTATATCGATTTTGTCTATGAACATTATCTAGGAGAAAAATCTACTCCTTACTTACAGGAAACTTTCCAAAAACTAGGAATTATATCAAATTATCCTGAAATTATTCATAAAGTATTCAATACATAATAAAAAGATTTTAAATAGAGACTAACATTCCCTGATTTAAAATCTTTTTTACTTGGTCACCATAAATAATATTTCCATATTCAAATAAATGAATGTCATCTTGCATATTTTCTAATTCAACATAGTATTTATTGTCGTAATAAATCTTTTTGCCAGGAACTATATCACTATCTTCAAATTCAAATAATAGAGTACTATTTAATAACATCGTAATATTAAAATCGGCTCTACCAAAATCATCTATATTTTCAAAATCCATAATGAAAATATGATTACTACAATAAATCGTTACATTATAGAAACCATGAAATTCATAATGATACTGTTTTAGTAAATGTTTATTCAGCATTTTAAAAAAAACCTGTAATTCTTCTTCTGTTTGTGGTTTTTGTTCATCAAAATCATAAATAATAAAATGTTCATCCTCTATAAAATCTACTTTCAAGATACTTCACCTATAATAAAATATGTAATTAAGAAAAAGAGGCACCATTTTTTATAGTGTCTCAATTAATAAATCTTCAATTTGTTTTAAAATTTCTTCTTTTCCTAGTTTCGTAACACTAGAAAATAATACTAAGTTATCTCCTACTACTAAATCTAGTGTATCTAGAATTATTTTTTTATTTTTATCCATCTTACTAGATCCTACTTTATCAACTTTGGTAGCAACCACTGTAACTGGAATATTATAATATTTTAAGAAATTGTACATTAACTTATCATCTTCTGTTGGTTTATGGCGAAAATCTACTAACATGAAGACTCTTTTTAATTCATCTCTTTTTTCTAAATATTCCTCAATCATCTTACCAAATTTTTCTTGGATTTTTTTATTTACAGCAGCATATCCATAGCCAGGAACATCTACTAAATAAAAAGAATTATTTACTAAATAGAAATTTAAAGTTTGTGTTTTTCCTGGTTTTCCTGAAATATAAGCAATATTTTTTTTACCTAGTAGAGTGTTAATAAAACTACTTTTTCCTACGTTACTTCTTCCTACTAGCATAAATTCTTTACAATCGGATTCTGGATACTGACTTCTTCTAGTTGCTATTACATCCAATTTTGCATCTACAATTTTCATAGCACACCTCTATTCTAAAGATTCCAAATACTTCTGACAAGCATAATCTAAATCTTCAATCAAACAATCTGCTTCTTCCATCGTTGTCACTTTAGCACCACTGGCTAATTGATGGCCACCACCATTATATTTTTCAGCAATCGTATTGATAATAGGACCACGACTACGAATATTAATTTTAATGATATTATTTTTTTTATCTTCGGTAATCGCTAGCCAAACTAATACTTCTTCAATATAATTGAAGTTATTGATTAGATTACCACCACTAGCAACATCTACTTGAAAACTATTTAAAACATCATCGGTAATTTTAATATATCCTACACCATTTTCTGTTATTTTCATATTTTGACTCATATAACCTTGTAGTTTTACCTCTTGAAGAGGTCTCATATATAAATTAGAGTATAATTTTGGAATATCTAATTGATAATCTTTTAGAACTTTAGAAACCATTCCAAAGGTATTAGAGGTCGAATTCGAAAACATAAAACGATTGGTATCAGATACTAAACCTAGAAACAATTTTTCCATGATTTCTTTGGTTGCTTGTAGGTGAGTAGAATAAATCATTTCCATAATTAGTTCACAAGTAGAAGAACTTTTATCATTGATGTATTCCATATCACAGAAAGTTTCTACATAGGGATGATGATCGATTTTAATTTTATATGCAAATTGATCGATGTTAGCACAATCTACTCTTTTCTTATCCGGAGTATCTAACACAATTAGTAAAGCATCTTGGATATTTTCTTCATAATGATCTAATTTTCCCAAGTAAGCAAATTTATTACCCCCTGCTCCTACTGCATACACTTTTTTTTGAGGAAAGGTATTTAAAATAGTATCTCTTAATCCTACCTCACTGGCCATAGCGTCTGGATCGACTCCAATATGTCTCGCAATCACAATCGTATCATATTTTTTTATGGCTTTAAATATTTTTTTATACATAGTTATCTTCCTATCTATTTTTGAATAAGAGCTAATGTATCCTCCGCAATCATTAATTCCTCGTTAGTTGGTACTACGAATACTTTCACACTAGAATCACTACTACTAATCTCTACTTCTTCTCCACGAGTATTATTCTTTTCAATATCTAGTTTAATTCCTAGACAAGCAAGTTTTTCAACAATACGGCTTCTAACAGCTGGTCCATTTTCTCCAAGTCCAGCAGTGAAGCAGATAATATCGCATCCACCAAGTTCAACATAGTAAGCAGCAATATAATTAACAACACATTGCATATATTTTTCGAAGGCTAATTTACATAAATCATTTCCTTCTGCCATTCCACTTTCAATATCACGGCAATCACTAGAATACTCGCTCATTCCTAAGAATCCTGATTTTTTATTTAAATCATCCATAACTTCGTCGATAGATTTATTTTCTTTTTGCATGATAAATGGAATAATAGATGGATCAATATCTCCACTACGAGTTCCCATCATAACACCAGCAAGTGGTGTAAATCCCATTGTGGTATCAATACATTTACCATTTTTAACTGCTGATAAACTAGCTCCACTTCCTAAATGACAGATGATAGCCTTATATTCATCTTTTCCAAGTAATCGTGGTATTTGTTTACTGATATAACAGTGACTTGTTCCATGGAATCCATACTTACGAACACCATATTTCGTATACCATTCATATGGAACTGGATATAAATATTGAACACGGTCCATAGTTTGATGGAAAGCAGTATCAAATACTCCAACCATTGGTACATTAGGAAGGGCTTTTTTCATTGCCTCTATTCCTAAGATGTTTGCTGGATTATGAAGTGGTGCAAGTTCTGAATATTTTTCTAGATCAGCCATGACTTCATCAGTAATCATAACAGAATGATTATATTTATCTCCTCCATGAACTAGACGATGTCCAACACCACCAATTTCATCTAAGCTATTGACAATGCCAATTGATACTAGACGATCTAGTAATACTTCTACAGCTACTGTATGATTAGGCATAGCTACTTCTTCTCGTATTTTTTCTCCATTATACTTAATCGTATAAAAACTTCCATCTAAGGTTACTCTTTCAAAATAACCAGATGCGATCAATTCTTTTTTGTCCATATCAAATAGACTAAACTTTAAGGAACTACTTCCTGCATTAATTGAAATTATTTTCATAAAATCCCTCTTTCTATATCACTAATTATACACGAAATTAAAAAGAAAAAAAAGATATAAAATAACGGACTACTTATAAATAGTGATTTCCATTATTTTATCTCCAGATTCTTTTAATCATTATTTTTTCAATTTCTTTTTGATTTGTTGCATTAATATCATTGATACCTTCATATACTAAATCTTCTATGATATGATTTACACGTTCTAATAAAACTTGTTGGTATTTTTCTTGTGTTTGGTCATTTATGGTTTTCTGTAAAAATTTCGTATCACGAAGATTCCAATCTATATTCAATTCATTTAGTAATCTTATTTGATTTTTTGTGATTACACATGGTTTTTGTCCTTTATATGCCTGTCTTTGATGATGTAACCAGACACCTAATTTTATTTGATTTACTTGATAATATGTTGGTACGTCGATATTTCCATGTTCTTCTTGGTATTCTTTTAATATTTTATAATAGTCATTCCATATTCTATGTGTTTTGTCCCAACTCATTCTATGTGTTTTGCCCCAACTCATTCCTAATTTTTCTAATAACTTAATTTGATCTCGTGTGATTCTACTAGTTCCTTTTCCTTTATATGCTTGTCTTTGTGTAGATAACCATTTTCCTAACTTCATACCATTTTTTTCATAAGTAACTGCAACATCAATATTTCCATATTCTTTTTGATATTCTTTTAATAGTTCATAATAGTCATTCCATCTGCTATCACGAAGATTCCAATGCATTCCTAATTCTTCTAGTAACTTAATTTGATCTTGTGTGATTTTATTAGTCCCTTTTCCTTTATATGCCCGCCTTTGGGTAGATAACCATTGACCTAACTTAATACCATTTTGTTCATAAGATTGTGGGACATCAATATTACCATGCTCTTCTTTATATTCTTTTAATAGTTCATAATAGTCATTCCATTGTTTATCATTTACCTGCCAATTTATCCCTAATTCTTCTAATAATTTAATTTGATTTTGAGTGATTCTACTACGTCTATTTCCTTTATAAGCTTGTCTTTGATTATATAACCAAATTCCTAATTTTATTTCATCTTTTTCATAAGAAATTGGTACATCAATATTACCATGCTGTTTTTTATATTCTTTTAATTCTTCATAATAGTCATTCCATATTCTATGTGTTTTGTCCCAACTCATTCCTAATTCTTCTAATAATTGGATTCTAGTTTCATTTAAATTGCCTTTTGTTTTTCCATTATAAATTTGTTTTTGACTAGATAACCAGATTCCTAATTTTTTTCCATCTTTTTCATAAGAATATGGAACATTAATATTACCATATTCTTTCTTATATTCTTTTAATAATTCATAATAGTCATTCCATTGTTTATCATTTACCTGCCAATTCATTCCTAATTCTTCTAATAATTTAATTTGATCTTGTGTGATTCTACTATTTCCTTTTCCTTTATATGCTTGTCTTTGGGTAGATAACCATTGACCTAACTTAATACCATTTTGTTCATAAGATTGTGGGACATCAATATTTCCATATTCTTTTTTATATTCTTGTAATTGTTTATAATAGTCATTCCATCTGCTATCATGAAGATTCCAATGCATTCCTAATTCTTCTAATAACTTAATTTGATCTTGTGTGATGCTACCTTTTCCTGTTCCTTTATATGCCTGTTTTTGATTATGTAACCAAATTCCTAACTTGATACCATTTTGTTCATAAGATTGTGGGACATCAATATTACCATGTTCTTTTTGATATTCTGTTAGTAATTGATAATATTCATTCCATCTTTTATCCTGAAGATTCCAATTTATCCCTAATTCTTCTAGTAACTGAATTTGATTTTGAGTGATAGTACACTTTCCTTGTCCTTTATAGGCTTGTCTTTGCATTGCTAACCATTGACCTAACTTAATACCATCTTTTTCATAAGATTGTGGGACATCAATATTTCCATACTCTTTTTGATATTCTTTTAATAATTCATATTTCTCCATCCATTTTTGATTATGACTCATTCTATATTACCTCTATCTCCAGATTCTTTTAATCATTATTTTTTCTATTTCTTTTTGATTTGTAGTATCTATGTCGTTAATACTTTCATATACCAAGTCATCTATGATATGGTTTACACGTTCTAATAAAACTTGTTGGTATTTTTCTTTAGTTTGTTCATTTATGGTTTTCTGTAAAAATTTTGTATCTTGAATACTCCAATCTATATTCAATTCATTTAGTAATCTTATTTGATTTTTTGTGATTACACATGGTTTTTGTCCTTTATATGCCTGTCTTTGATGAGATAACCATATTCCTAGATTTATGCCATCCTTTTCATATGATCTTGGAACATCAATATTGCCATGTTCTTCTTGATATTCTTTTAATCGTTCATAATAGTCATTCCATTGTTTATCATAGATTTGCCAGTTCATTCCTAATTTTTCTAATAATTGAATTCTTTTTCCTGTTCTTTTATAAGTTCCAATTCCTTTATAAGCAGTGCGTTGAGTAACTAACCATTTTCCTAATTTCATTCCATTTTTTTCATAAGACATTGGTACATCGATATTTCCATGTTCTTTTTGATATTCTGTTAGTAATTGATAATAGTCATTCCATTTTTTATCATGAAGATTCCATTTCATTCCTAATTTTTCTAATAATTTAATTCTGTCTTCTGTTATTTTATAGGTTCCTTTTCCATTATAGGCTACGCGTTGATACACTAACCATTGTCCTAACTTAATACCATCTTTTTCATAATTAGTTGGTACATCAATATTTCCATGCTCTTCTTGGTATGCTTTTAATAATTCATATTTCTCCATCCATTTTTGATCATGATTCATTTTTATCATACCTCTATTTCCAAATTCTTTTAATCATTACTTTTTCGATTTCTTTTTGATTTCCTTCATTTATTTCATCAATGTCTTCCATTATCAAGTCATCCATAATATGGTTGATACGATTTACTAAAATTTGATAGTATTTTTCTTTGTTTTCTTCTACTATGTCTTGATTTAAAACTCTCGTATCAGAACTACTCCAATCTATCTCTAACTCATTTAATAATTTGATTTGATTTTGAGTGATTCTACAATTTCCTTGTCCTTTATATGCTTGTCTTTGATGATGTAGCCAATTATATAATTTTTTACCATCTTTTTCATAAAATTGTGGGACATCAATATTGCCATGTTCTTCTTGATATTCTTTTAATAATTCATAATATTCATTCCATTTTTTATCATGAAGATTCCAGTTCATTCCTAATTGTTCTAATAGTTTTACTTGATTTTCCGTTAATTTTTCTTTTGCGTTACCTTTGTAAACATATCTTTGTCTTGCTAGCCAACTTCCTAATTTTACTCCATCTTTCACATAATCAGTTGGCATATCAATATTACCATGTTCTTCTTGATATTCTTTTAATAATTCATAACATTCATTCCAAGTTTTTTCATACATGTTCCAATTGGTGTCTAATTCTTCTAACAATTTAATTCTTTCTTGGGTAATTCTATAAGTTCCTTTTCCATAATAAGATTTTCTTTGATTATGTAACCAAGATCCTAATTTTTTTCCTTTTGTTTCATAAAGAACAGGTATATTAATATTACCATATTCTTCTTTATATGCTTTTAATAACTCATAATATTCATTCCATCTTTTATCATATAGTTGCCAATTCATTCCTAATTCTTCTAATAATTGAATGTGAGTATCTGTCATTTTACACTGCGTTTTACCTTGGTAAGTCTGTCTTTGGGTAGATAGCCAAGTTCCTAACTTCATACCATCTTTTTCATAAGCTTGTGGGACATCAATATTTCCATACTCTTCTTTATATTCTTTTAATAGTTCATAATAGTCATTCCATTTTTTATCATGTACCTGCCAATTCATTCCTAATTCTTCTAATAATTGAATTTGGTTTTCTGTTATTTTATATCTTTTATGTCCATGATAAGCTCTTCGTTGTCTCATTAACCATTTTCCTAATTCCATTCCATTTTGTTCATAGGATTTCGGAACATCAATATTACCATGCTGTTTTTTATATTCTTTTAATTGTTCATAATAGTAATTCCATCTGTTATTATATACTTGCCAATTGATTCCTAGTTCTTCTAGTAACTTCGTTTGATCTGGAGTAATGGTACACTTTCCTTGTCCTTTATGGGCTTGTCTTTGCGTTGCTAACCATTGTCCTAACTTAATACCATCTTTTTCATAATTAGTTGGGACATCAATGTTTCCATGTTCTTTTTGATATTCTTTTAATAATTCATATTTTTTCATCCATTTCTGATTATTGTTCATAAGTATAACCTCCTTCTATCTTATTACTGTTATCTCCAAATTCTTTTAATCAAAATTTTTTCTATTTCTTTTTGATTGGTAGCATCAATATCATTAATCTTTTCATATACTAAATCATCCATGATATGATTGATGCGTTCTAATAAAATTTGTTGATAGGTAGTTGTAGTTGTGCTTTTTATTTTTCTATTTAAAAACTTGGTATCATTTTGACTCCAATCTATTTCCAAATCATTTAATAATTTGATTTGATTCTCTGTTATTTTCCAAGGTACTTGTCCTTTATAGGCTTGTTTTTGATTTGTTAACCAGATTCCTAATTTAACTCCATTTTTTTCATAAAAGTATGGAACATCAATATTGCCATGTTCTTTCTTATATTCTGTTAGTAATTCATAATATTGATTCCATTTTTTCTCTCTTTTTTCCCAATTCATTCCTAAGTCTTCTAATAGTTTGATTCTTTCTTCTGTTAGTACACTACTTCCATGTCCTCGGTAAGCTTGCTTTTGACTAGCTAACCAGATTCCTAATTTGATGCCATCTTTTTCATAATCAGTTGGTACATCAATATTGCCATACTCTTTTTGATATGCTTTTAATAATTCATATTTTCTCATCCATTTCTGATTATAAATCATAAGTGATGACCCTCCTTATATATTATTACTGTTATCTCCAGATTCTCTTTATCATTACTTTTTCAATTTCTTTTTGATTGGTAGCATCAATATCGTTGATACCTTCATATACTAAATCTTCTATAATATGATTTACACGTTCTAATAAAACTTGTTGGTATTTTTCTTGTGTTTGTTCATTTATGGTTTTCTGTAAAAATTTCGTATCACGAAGATTCCAATCTATATTTAATTCATTTAGTAATCTTATTTGATTTTTTGTGATGACACATGATTTTTGTCCTTTGTATGCCTGTCTCTGATGATGTAGCCAAACACCTAGATTTATTTGATTTACTTGATAATAAGTTGGTACGTCGATATTTCCATGTTCTTCTTGGTATTCTTTTAATAATTCATAGTAGTCATTCCATTTTTGATCATAAGGATTCCATCTTATTCCTAATTCTTCTAATAACTTAATTTGATTTTGTGTGATTCTACTACGTCTATTTCCTTTATATGCTTGTCTTTGTGTAGATAACCATTTTCCTAACTTCATACCATTTTTTTCATAAAAGTTTGGAACATCAATATTTCCATGTTCTTCTTGGTATTCTTTTAATAATTCATAGTAGTCATTCCATTTTTGATCATAAGGATTCCATCTTATTCCTAATTCTTCTAATAACTTAATTTGATTTTGTGTGATTCTACTACGTCTATTTCCTTTATATGCTTGTCTTTGTGTAGATAACCATTTTCCTAACTTCATACCATTTTTTTCATAAAAGTTTGGAACATCAATATTTCCATGTTCTTCTTTATATTCTTTTAGTAGTTCATAATAATCTTCCCATGTTTTATTATGTACTTGCCAATGGATTCCTAATTCTTCTAATAACTTAATTTGATCTTGAGTGATGCTACTACGTCCATTTCCGTTATATGCCTGTTTTTGATTATGTAACCAAATTCCTAACTTGATACCATTTTTTTCATAAGCTTGTGGAACATCAATATTTCCATGCTCTTCTTTATATTCTTTTAGTAGTTCATAATAATCTTCCCATGTTTTATTATGTACTTGCCAATGGATTCCTAATTCTTCTAATAACTTAATTTGATCTTGAGTGATTCTATTAGTCCCTTTTCCTTTATATGCTTTTCTTTGCGTTGCTAACCATTGTCCTAACTTCATACCATCTTTTTCATAAGATTGTGGGACATCAATATTGCCATACTCTTTTTGATATTCTTTTAATAATTTATATTTTTCCATCCATTTTTGATTATGACTCATTCTATATTACCTCTATCTCCAGATTCTTTTAATCAAGGTTCTTTCTATTTCTTTTTGATTGGTAGCATCAATATCGTTGATACCTTCATATACTAAATCATCTATAATATGGTTTACGCGTTCTAATAAAATTTGTTGGTATTTTTCTTGTGTTTGTTCATTTATGGTTTTCTGTAAAAATTTGGTATCTTGAATACTCCAATCTATATTCAATTCATTTAGTAATCTTATTTGATTTTTTGTGATTACATATGGTTTTTGTCCTTTATATGCCTGTCTCTGATGATGTAACCAAACACCCAATTTTATTTGATTTACTTGATAATAAGTTGGTACGTCGATATTTCCATGTTCTTCTTTATATTCTTTTAATTGTTCATAATAGTCATGCCATATTCTATGTGTTTTGTCCCAACTCATTCCTAATTCTTCTAATAATTGGATTCTAGTTTCATTTAAATTGCCTTTTGTTTTTCCATTATAAATTTGTTTTTGATTAGATAACCAGATTCCTAATTTTTTTCCATCTTTTTCATAAGAATATGGAACATTAATATTACCATATTTTTTCTTATATTCTTTTAATAATTCATAATATTGATTCCACTTTTGATCAAAAATGTGCCAGTTGATTCCCAATTCTTCTAATAATTGTATTCTTTTTTCTGTTAATTTACAAGTTCCTAACTGTTCATATGCTAGTCTTTGATTATGTAACCAAGCACCTAATTTAATTTGATTCTTTTGATAATGATATGGGACATCAATATTTCCATGTTCTTTTTTGTATTCTTTTAGTAGTTCATAATAATCTTCCCAAATCATGCTGATTTCTCTTATTTTCCAATTGATTCCTAACTCTTCTAGTAGTTCTTTTTGTTTTTCTGTTAAACTTCCACTTTTCTTTCCTTTATAGATTTGTCTTTGATTATATAACCAAATTCCTAATTTCATTTCATCTTTTTCATAAGAAATTGGGACATCAATATTACCATGTTCTTTTTTATATTCCTTTAAAAGTTCATAATAATCTTCCCAGGTTTTATTACGTATTTGCCAATTAATTCCTAATTCTTCTAATAATTGGACTTTGCTTTCAGATATTTTGTAGTTTCTATTTCCCTTATAAGCTTGTCTTTGCATTAATAGCCAACTACCTAGTTTAATTCCATTTTTTTCATATGAGGCTGGAACATCAATATGACCATATTCTTCTTTATATTCCTTCAATAATTCATATTTTTCCATCCATTTTTGATTAATATTCATCACTAACCACCCATTTCTTATACAATTGCAGCTTATTATATCATAAAATCAAGTTTTTTTCAAGAATTACTGGAAGGATAGACAAAATAAAATAAGATAGGAAACCCATCTTATTTTATCGTTTTATTAATTTACATTAATATCATTATTTGTTTTGGTAACTTCCACTAATATTGTTCATTCCTGATTGAACTAAACGTCTAGTGATTTCACCACCAACGCTACCATTAGCACGAGAAGTAGTATCAGCACCTAAAGCTACACCAAATTCGTTAGCGATTTCGTATTTCATTTTGTCGATAGCTTGTTTAGCTCCTGGTACTCTCATCTTCATTGAAGAGTTATTTGAATTGTTGTTCATTTGTTTCACCTCCTATACATTTATAGAATGTGAAAATATTAACAATTCATACATAAATTACTATGGTAATTTTTACCTACAATAAAGATGCAAATTCTTTTTTTTCTTCTTCATGAATCACAATAGTCTGTACTTCATTTACTGTTTCTTCTATTAATTTTTCATAATCGAACTGTTCTTCATTTTTTAAGCATTCAGAAATATTAGGATTAATAACAGGATGTTTGGGTACGAATACTGTACAACAGTCTTCATATGGTAAAATACTAATTGCATAAGTATCGATTTTTTTACTAATATCAATAATTTCCAATTTATCTAAGCAAGCAACAGGTCGAATAACAGGCATATTGGTAACGGCATTAATAACAGACATACTCGTTAAGGTTTGACTAGCAACTTGTCCAATACTTTCACCATTAATAATGACTAATCCTTTATTCCTTTTAGCAAGTTTTTCCATAATACGATACATCATTCTGCGCATAATAGTAATACAGTATTCTGGATTACATTTTTTATAAATTTCTTCTTGAATTTTCGTAAATGGTACGATATGCAGTTTAATAGTATCTGTGTATTGACATAATTTTTTGGTTAATTCTATTACTTTATTTCTTGCTTCTATACTTGTATGGGGAATTGCCTCAAAATATACACAATCAATTTTAACACCACGTTTTAATGCCAAATAACCACTAACTGGAGAATCAATTCCACCACTTAGCATTAACATTCCCTTTGATTGTACACCAACAGGATAACCACCAAGTCCAAAATATTTATCCGTATATAAATAGGTATAACGATCTAAAATTTCAATCGTTAAAGTAGTATCGGGATTATGGACATCTACTGTCAAATTACTATTATTTTTTAAAACTAATCCACCAATCTGTCTACTAAATTCTGTACTTTGAATTGGAAATTTTTTATTAACACGTTTCGTTTCTACTTTAAAAGTACCTGTTTTTTCTTTCATCGAGAAAATGGCTAATTCCTTTATTTTATCTAGATCTGTTTCTATTTTATAAGCAATTTGGTAAGAATGAATTCCAAAAACTTGATTGATTTTTTTTAAAACAGTATCAATTTCTTGTTCAGAAAATTCAATATACATACGAGAAATATCGCGACTAATTTTGATATTCAGTCCTGCTAGTTTTTTTTGAATATTTTGGTATAGTGTATTAATAAAAAATTTGCGATTTCCTTTTTTCGTAGTTAATTCTCCATATTTAATTAATACTACTCTTTCCATAGTTTTCCCTGCTTTCTTTTCTTTATACTTTTTCCACAAAAATTGTGAATATTTTTTTAAAATTTTAAATTTTGAATACAATTTTTTAAGTTTTCCACAAAAATGTTGATTTCTGCTTCTGTTGTTAGATAACTAAGACTTACACGAATGGAATGACCACTAATGGAATCCTCTTTTTTTAATGTAGTCAATGTTAAGGAATTACTATTATCCTTAGAACATGCCGTTTTGGTAGAAATATAAATTTCTTTTTGTTCTAGAGCATGTAACATCGTTTCTGGTTTAATTCCTAAAATACTCATATTCACAATATGAGGAATACAATTTTCATTACTGTTTAAAACAATACCATCGATGTTAGAAATTTTTTCTTTTAAAAGCTTACTAAGTTTTTCTACCTTCTTATATTTTTCATCTAAATCAGTGAGTGCTAAGCGCAATGCTTTACTAGTTGATGCTATCAGAGCAAGTGCTGGTGTTCCACTTCGATAGTTGGTTTGACTTTTTCCACCATGTATCATAGGCTCTAGTTCAATATGTCTTTTTTTGATTAAACAACCAGATCCTTTTAATCCAAAAAATTTATGACTACTAAAACTATATAAATCAATATTTTCTAAATTAACAGGTATCTTTCCCACTGCTTGTGTACCATCTACATGAAAAATAGTAGTTGGGTACTCTTTTAAAATTTTGCCAATTTCTTCTACATTTTGACAAAAACCAACTTCACTGTTGACATGATGAATACTCACTAAAACAGTATCTTTGGTTAATAGTGATTTCAAATGAGAAATATCCACTAACCCATCTTCTTGAATATTGACATAATCAATAACATAGCCAATTTTTTCTAAATAATTCATACACTCTAATACACTAGAATGTTCTAATTTTGTCGTAATAATATGCTTACCACGATTTGGATATTTTTCCAAGACTCCTCGTATCGCTAAATTATTGGATTCACTTGCACCACTTGTAAAAATAACTTCCTCTTCTTTTACTTTTAAAAGTTCAGCAACCTGCTTTGTGGAAGCATCCATTAATCTTTTGGATTCTACTCCTAATTGATGTAGAGAATTAGGATTTCCAATATACTCTAAACTAACTTTTGAAAAGGTATCTACAACTTCAGGATTTGCTGGCGTTGTTGCACTATAATCTAGATAAATCATAACTTCACTTTCTTTCTTTTTTTACTTGGTCCAAGTGCATAAGGTTCCAAACAGTTTTCTCCACAAGAAATACTTAAGTTATAAAAATCAATGATACTATCATTTTCCTCATAATATGCATTTTTGATTCGATAATACCATTCTTCATAAGTAAATAAATCTTTAGGAAAATAGTCGATGAAAGCATACTCTACACTAATTTTTTTCTTAATGGTATATACTTTGCCATTTTCTAAATCTTCCATAAATGGATGATAGGTATAATAAAGGCTTCCCTTTTTGATGATGGCTCCTGAGATATTACATACAGTATCATGTGTTGCATGACGTTTTATCATTTGCGGATAAAAAGCTATCCATTTATTTGGAAATAGATAATGACTAGTGTATTCTAGTGTAGTTCGATTTAAACTTTCCAGAAAATGATCTTCTGTAGCATAATCTTTTTCTTCTAAAATATGTAGAATACGACTTGGTAATTCCAAATTTTTAATATACTTTTGAATATCTATTTTCTCTTTTTTAGATTCTAAAAATAAATCAAAATCAACCATAAAACCACCACCAATCAGCACTCTTAGTATAACAAAAAGAAAAGTACATTTCTATACTTTCCTAAGAATTCTTTTCATTTTTAAGAAGATTTACCTATCTCCATATAATTCTAATAATCGATTATGAAAATCGGGCTCCATGATTTCAATCGTAGATATTGAGATTTCTAATGCTTCTTTATAACTTCCTTTATGATATAGCATTTCAGCATTTTCTAATCCTTTATCGATTTCATTTGTTTCACTTCTATACCTATTTCCATAAACAATAGCCATTTCTGCAAGTTGTGCTGTTTTTATCATATCATTAGTTGTATTGTAGAGTTTTAATACTAAGTCTCTGGCAGTATCAACTCTTGTGTTTAAAACTTTAATCATGATTGGTTTTTTATCTAACTCTTTGACAATTTCATTGATAGCATCGTTAGCATCCGATAATTCTACAAAATAGTTATTAATAATAATTGGTAGTTTATAACTGCGTATTCTTAATTTGCATTGTTTTAATAAATCACGAATTTCTTCTAATTGTTCCCGTGCTCTTTCTTCATCATCTTGCATACTACCAAGTGATTTTAGGTTATCATCTAAATGTTGTTCTAATTCACCCAGTAAATTCATTAGCATCTCTAACTGTTTGTAGAAATGAGAATATGGTTTATCTTCCTCTTTGGATTCGGCAAGTAAATTTTTATAATCTTTCGTAATAGAAGTTAAGCGCAAACTAATTTCTTTGATTCCTTCCAAATCTTCTTCTTTTAGATCATACATATTTTGAAGATCTTCTAACTGCGAATCTACATCTTTCATAATTTTCGTTGTTTTCTTTAATTTTTTTGAAAATTCCTCTAATAGTTCCTCATAACTTTTACGAGCTAATTTTTCTTGATCAAATTGATTAAAAATAGAGTCTAAATAATCCAAAACAGTCTTTAGTTCAAACATGCAATCTTCTAAGTTTAAAACGCGAATGCGATCTAAGATATTACTTACATTTTTATTACATTCTTCCATGTTATAGTCAATATTTAGATATCCTAAATGATATCCTTCATCTGTCATTTGTTGATTTGTTTCTATAATTTCTTCGATTCTTTTCGGTATTAACTTTTCTGCCATTAATACTAAATTAGGTACTTCTACTATTACTATAGACATATGATCAATCATAGTATCTAAGGCTTTTATAATATGAGCAACATCATCATATTCATTTTTTTCCATCCCACGTTCAAAACTTAAAAATCTTTTTTCAATATTTTCAAACTGTAATTCTATGGCTTCCGTAATATCTTCATAATCTTCTTTATGATTTGTAAATTCACTCATTAGTTGGCGATATTTTGTTTTTAATTTCGTAATAATACTACGATATTTTTCTTCACTTACTGTAATTTCTTGAATTTCACTTAATAATTCATTGGCACTTTCTCTTACTTTGTAAATTTCCATTTCTACTTTTGCTAATTTTTGATCAATATGCTTATAATCTTTTTGACTAGTAGCAATATCTAAATCTGTAATCATATCATTGATTTGATTAATTCTATCCTCTTTTAGGACTTGAAATCTTTTTTGCCAATTTTTATATTTTTCTTCCATTTTATCATTTTTCACAATTGCTTCTACTTTAGCCAATTCTGATAATACTGGGGTACTTGCAATTAGATTTTTTTCTTTATCCAACTGTTCTACTTCTTGTCTCAAAATATGATATTTATGTTTTTGAATCAATACTAAAACAACAGTTACTAAGATAACTGCAATGATAAAAAAAGTAGCTATTAATAGATAAACACCATTCACTATGCAACCACTCCATATCTTCTATATTATATTTTATCATAGAAAGATTAATTTTTATTCTTTTTTTTGACTTTTTTTATTGTTCATTGTTTCAAAAAAAGATTGTAGATAAAAATATAGGAAAATGATTGACAAAAATCGTTATTTTATATATAATTTAAACTGCATATTCAAGAACAGTGCTATAAAAAGTTTATTAATGTGTTTATGAAATGAATAGTAACTTCACTGTTAGTGAAATTCTGAAACATAAACTCCCTAGTAAATGATTTTATAGGGTTCGATGTTTATGACAAAATATCGAAGGAGGGCATTATGTCAAGATACACAGGTTCAAGTTACAAACAAGCTCGTAGAGTTGGATTTTCTATTTCTGAAACAGGAAAAGAATTAGTACGTCATCCTTATGGTCCTGGTCAACATGGACAAGATCGTAAAGGAAAATTATCTAACTATGGAGAGCAATTAAAAGAAAAACAGAAAGTTAGATTTATGTATGGAGTAAATGAAAGACAATTTAAGAAAACTTTCCATGAAGCTGCAAAAATGAAAGGTATTCATGGTGAAAATTTCTTAAAATTATTAGAGTCTAGATTAGATAACGTTGTTTATCGTTTAGGTCTTTCTACTACACGTCGTGGAGCTCGTCAATTAGTAAATCATGGACATATTACTGTCAATGGTAATAAAGTTGATATTCCATCATATCGTGTAAAAGTTGGTGACGTTGTAGCTGTAAAAGAAAATTCAAAAGATCATCCAGCTATTAAAGCTTCTTTAGAAAAAGTAACTAAGAGAGTTGAATTTGTAACATTTGATGAAAAGAAATTAGAGGGTAAACTTGTTAGATTACCTGAAAGAAACGAACTTAATGCAGATATCAATGAATCATTAATTGTTGAATTCTATAACAGATAGAAATAAAACTTCACAAATTGTGAAGTCAGAGTGTTGACAAAGTGTTCAATACTCTTTCTTTTTTTAAAAAAGTGTTGTATAATGAAAAAGTAAGAACGCTTTATATAATCCAAATTTAAAGCTTACTGTTCTTACTTTTTTTGTGTAATCATGTTATAATATAAGAGGATTATATAAAGAAAGTAAGTGAAAAAATGATAACAATAAATAAAAATATTCAAAGTGAAATCTTAATGACTACAATGGAAGAACTAGTCCCAG
>CANQBE010000002.1 GCA_947589515.1 uncultured Bacilli bacterium | reverse complement strand
AGCATTATACCATTCTACTATTTCATACATATACATCACAATATAAGTATATCAAATTATGGTAATGGCCGAAAGGCGTGAATTAAAATGAAATCTATTTTTATATTTCATTTTAATTCTTTTCTTGTATATAATTGCTTTCTTTTAAAATGGCTTTTTGATATACTAATATTAGTATTAATATCGGTGGTGGTAAGATGATTATAGAACATTTAAAAGAAAATAACTTAATTCTTTGCCCGCGTCCTTTGCAAAAATTATTAATTCAAGAAATTAATCAATATCAAAAGTTTTTTTCTTTTAAAATCATGGATTTAAATGAATTCAATGAGCATTATTTTTTTTATTATGATCAAAATGCTATTTATTATTTAATGAATAAACTTCAAATCAAATATGAAATCGCTTTAGAATATTTAAATGCTTTCTATTTTCTTGAAAATAAAAAATATCTTTCTAAAAAACTCAATCAATTGGTTCTTTTAAAACAAGAATTAATCGAAAAAAATCTTCTCAAATACCATCCTTTTTTCAAAAATTATTTAGATCATACTTCTCTTTTTATATATGGTTATGAAAACCTAGATTCGTTTTATACCTCTATCTTATTAAATCAATATCATGCTAAATGGATAAAATTTGATTTTCCTAACCATTCAAAAACAATTTATGAATTTGATTCTATTGAAGAAGAAATTGCTTATGCTTGTGAAGATATTCGTAAAAAATTAGATCAAAGCATTCCTATTCAACATATCAAATTAATTTCTCCTAGTAAAGAATATCTGTCTCCTCTAAAACGTATCTTTGAATGGTGCCATATTCCAATTGATTTAGAATCTAAAATATCTTTTTTTAATCTTCCTATTGGGAAAACATTACTAGAAAAAATAAATGAAAATGAAAACTTTTCACAAATTATTACAGAACTTCAAGAAAATTTTCAGGATTCTGAACTGATCAATCCTATTATTACCATCTTAAATCAATATGTCGATTGGAATATTGATATTAGTCAATTATATGAATGTATCCAATATGATTTAAAACATACTTTTTTAAAACCATTACAGAGAAAAAATCTAGTAAAAACAATCTCTTTTGAAGAATTAATGCCAGAAGATTATGGATATTTATTAGGATTTAATAAAGAAAATTATCCCACTATCTATAAAGATGAAGATTTCTTAACAGACCTTGAGAAAGAAGAACTTGGTTTATTTACTAGTAATCAAAAAAATCAAAATAGTATTTTACAATTAAAACAAAATTTAAATCGTAATCCTCATCTTTTTCTAAGTTATAAACAAAAAACGGCCTTTGAATCTTATAATCCTTGTATATTCGTGCAAGAAGAGAAAATGAATGTCATCAAAAATCCAAATCTATCATTTCAAATTTCCAATTTCTTTAATCAAATTACTTTAGCAAAAGAGTATGATAAATTTTATCAATATGGGGTGCATTCTCAATCATTAGATCTATTAAGAGAAAATTATCATTTAAATTCTTACCGTAGTTACCAAAATCAATTTACCAATCTTGATTCGAAAGAATTTCTTGATTTTTTAAATCATCATTTAGTTTTATCATATTCAGCAATGGATGAATACTATCACTGTGGTTTTCGTTATTATATTAGTCATATTTTAAAAATTGAGGAAGAAAATCAAAATCCATTCTATATGCAAGTTGGAAATATCTTTCATTATGTCTTGTCTAAATGTTTGTCTTCTGATTTTGATTTTGACAAAACTTGGAATGAGGAAGCAAGTAAATATGAATTTACTTTATCAAAATTAATTCTATTGGAAAAATTAAAAAAAGAATTACAGTATGATATTGAAATCATTAAAAAGCAACAAAACTATAGTCAATTTCAGAATTATTTGTTTGAAAAGAAATTTTCTATCTCCATTCCTAATTCTTATCATCTTCCCGTTGAATTTGTAGGAATTGTCGATAAAATTACCTATTTAGAAGAACATAATCGCACTTTAGTTAGCATTATTGATTATAAAACGGGGAATCTTCCTTCTAATTTAAATTACATGATTTATGGTTTAGGTATGCAACTTCCCATTTATTTATATTTTGTTCAAAACAGTAATATTTTTTCTAATGTTGAAATTGTTGGATTTTATCTACAAAAAATAATTAATAAAGAGATGAAAGCAACCACGGGAAAAACAATAGAAGAATTAAAAGAAAATGCTTTAAAATTGGTAGGATATTCTATTGATGAAGAGGACCTATTAGAAAAATTTGATATGACTTATCAGGATAGTGGTTATATTCAGGGATTAAAAAAGAAAAAAGATGGATTTTATGCTTATTCAAAGATATTAAGTCGAAAACAAATTGAAAATATGAATCAATTAACGGAACAAAAAATCAAAGAAGCAACAGATGCTATTTTACAGGGAGAATTTTTCGTTAATCCAAAAAAAATAGGAAAAGAAAAAATAGGATGTGAATATTGTAGTTATCGTGATATCTGTTACAAGAAAGAAACAGATTTTATAGAACTAGATGAACATCAAAATTTAGATTTTTTAGGAGGTGAGATGAATGCCAAATTGGACGAAGGAACAGAGTGATGCTATTTATGAAGATGGTACTAATATTTTAGTGAGTGCAGGAGCAGGTAGTGGTAAAACAGAAGTCTTATCAGAAAGAGCATTGCGCAAGGTAAAAGAAGGAGTTAATATTGATCAAATTTTAATTTTAACTTTTACTAAGGCTGCTGCTTATGAAATGATGCTTCGTATTCGTGAAAAAATAGAAAAAGCAAATCTTTTAGAACAATTAAATCGAGTAGATAAGGCATATATCACTACCTTTGATTCTTTTGCACTATCTATCGTTAAAAAATATCATGATCGTATCAATCTCGTGAAAGATGTTTCCATTATTGATGCTAATGTTATTTGTTTATTAAAGAAAGAATTATTAGATGAAATCTTTGAAGAATATTATCATCAGTGTCGACCTGCTTTTGAAAAATTAATTACAGATTTTTGTGTCCGTGATGATCAAGAACTTAAAAAATATATTTTAGCAATCAATGATAAATTAGATTTAAAATATGATAAAAATCTTTATTTAGATCAGTATATGGAAAATTTTTATCATCCAGATTATATTTATCATGTATTTCATGAATTGGAAGATATTTTATCTCAAAAAATAGCACAAATTCATAATCTTCTAAAGGAAATGGAACTTGCTTTAGATGGTGAAGCTTATCTAAAGTTTTATCAGGTATTAGAACCTCTTTTACAAGCACATGGATATGATGAAGTAAAAAGCAGTTTAGATATTAATCTTCCAAGATTACCTAAAAATTGTGATGAGGATGTTAAAATCAATAAAGAAAAATTAAAAACTTTCTTGGAGGACATCCAAAAAATATGTATATTTGAGAATCAAGAAACTATGATTAATGAATACTTATCCACTAAGGAAGATGTAGAGGTAATCATTGAAATTATTCAAAAACTAGACCATAGAATTATGGAATATAAAAAAGAGAATAGTGTTTTTGAATTTACGGATATTTCTAAATTAGCAATCGAATTAGTTAGCAAAAATCCTGATATTCAAGAAGAACTAAAATCTTATTTTAATGAAATTATGATTGATGAGTATCAAGATACTTCTGATTTGCAGGAAAAATTTATTCATTTGATTGAAAATAATAATGTTTATATGGTAGGAGATATCAAACAGTCTATTTATCGTTTTCGAAATGCTAATCCATTTATTTTTAAAGAAAAATATCAACGTTATGCCCAACAAGATGGGGGACGAAAAATTGATTTAAATAAAAACTTTCGTAGTCGCAAAGAAGTATTAGAAGATATTAATTATATTTTTAATCTCATTATGGATCAAGAATTTGGTGGCGCTAATTATCAAGAAAGTCATAATATGGTTTTTGGAAATCAAATGTATATTGAGGAAGGAAAGACCAATCAAAATTCTCATTTGGAGATTTACCAGTATTCTATTGAAAAAGATTCTCCTTATTCTCATTATACTAAAGATGAGATTGAAGCCTTTATTATTGCTTCTGATATGAAAAAGAAAGTCGAAAGTCAATATCAGGTATTTGATAAGAAGGAAAAAAGATTGCGTGCTATTCAATATCGTGATTTCGTTATTTTAATTGATCGGAGTAGCAAATTTACTTTGTATAAAAAAATCTTTGAGTATCTTAATATTCCTTTAACTATTTTAAAAGATGAAAATATTGCTGATCAAAATGAAATTTATTTGGTTCGTAATTTATTAAAACTGTTAGAATGTGTCCAAAACAAGGATTATGAAAATACTTTTCGATATTCTTTTATTAGTATAGCTAGAAGTTATCTTTTCTCTTATCCTGATCAGGAAATCTTTCATATTATGAAAAATCATTTGTATGAAGATACTGAAATTTTACATAAAATCCGAGAGATTGAAGAAAAACTTTCCTATTTAGATTTACATGGTTTATTAGAAATGTTAATCAATCTATTTTCCTTTGATGAAAAGTTAATTACTATTGGTAATATTCAAATGGGAATTTCCGTTTTGGAATATTTAAAAGAATTAACAACTAGTCTTCAAGAATTAGGTTATGATTATCACCAATTTATTGCGTATTTAGACGATATCATCCAAAGTGATAAAGAAATTAATATTCCTATTTCTATTTTCAATGAAAATAGTTGCCGAATTATGACTATCCATAAATCCAAAGGATTAGAATATCCTGTGTGCTATTATAGTGGTTTTTCTTCTTCCTTTAATATTAGTGATTTGAAAGAAAAAATCTTATATGATCCTACTTATGGAATTATGATTCCTAGTTTTTTAAATGGTTATCGAGATACTTTTTATAAAACATTATTTAAGAAGAAATATTATTTGGAAGAAATTGGCGAAAAAATTCGTTTATTTTATGTAGCTCTTACTAGATGTAAGGAAAAAATGATTATTGTTGCTAATTTACAAGAGGCATCAGATTGTTTAGAAAATGATATGGTTTCTTCTTTGGAAAAAGAACAATATCGTTCTTTTCTAGATATTTTAAAAAGTATTTATTCGCAAATTCAAGATAAAATTGTTGCTATTAATTTAGATCATATTCCTATTTCTTCTCAATATAAAATTTTAAATCCAATGAAGTTAGAGATAAAGGAAAATGGGAAACCAATAGATGTATCAGAATATGTGAGTCAAGAAATTATTGTCGATCAAATGCATTTTTCTAAGAATGCCTATCATTTAATGGATAAAGCTGAAAAAGAAAAAATGTTATTTGGAACTAGGATTCATGAGTTATTAGAAAGTCTTGATTTTAAAAATCCTAACTTCGAACATTTAGATCTTTCTGCATATGAAAAAAAGTTGTTGGAATCATTTTTAAAATTACCTATTTTACGTAATATTCAAAATGCTAATATTTTAAAAGAATATGAGTTTTATATGGAAGATGAACAAAATCAAGAACAGCATGGAATTATTGATTTGATGTTAGAATACGATGATCATATTGATATTATTGATTATAAATTAAAAAATATTGATGATATTGCTTATCAAAAACAATTATTTGGTTATCAACACTATATTCAGAATATATCTAAAAAGCAAGTTCACATTTATTTATATTCCGTTATTCATCATACATATAAACAGTTAGACTCTTTTTCTGAAGTTGAAGAAAGGTAAAGTTGAAATAAAAAAGTAAAAAAATGAAAGTTTTTTTACTTTTTTTTAGTCTTTTTCAAAATTTTATAAATAATACTATCGGGAGGTGAAAGAATGAAGTATCCATTTGAACATCAATCGGATTTAAAAGATTGTGGTATCTGTTGTTTATTAATGCTCACGAGATATTATGGTGGTGGTGTATCAAAAGAGTATTTAAGAACTTTAACAAATACTACAAAAGATGGTGTAAGTGCTTATTCATTGGTAGAAGGAGCAAAACAATTAGGATTTACTGCATATGGCGTTAAAGGAAAAATAGAAAATATAAAATCTTCTGATTTACCTTGCATCGCACATGTAGTCATCAATAAAAGTTATCAACATTTTGTCGTTATTTATAAAATTGATAGAAAAAAAGATCTTTTATTAATTGCCGATCCTTCTAAAAAAGAGTGTAATAAAATATCTATCAAAACCTTCTTGAAGATTTCTACTTGTCAATATCTCTTTTTATATCCAAATAAGCCGATTCAGTATATGGAACGCAATACCATACTAAAAGATTTTATTCAAAAATTTTTACATGAACATGTTAATTTGTGTTTTCTAATGTTTCTGCTTTCTTTTTTCGTTATATCATTTAATATTATTTATTCTTTTCATTTTAAATTTCTTTTAGAATTTGCGATTGCATATAGTAATATCCATAATCTTGTCTTTTTAGGTCTTGTCTTCTTAGGTCTTATCTTCTTAAAAGAATGTAGTAGTTATTTACGAAATGAGTTTATGAATATTTTCAATCATCAATTGGATAAATCTTTGATTTTAAATGTATATCATCATATCTTATCACTTCCTTATCTCTATTATAAAAGTAGAACAACAGGAGAAATTGTTGCTAGAATGAATGATTTAGCGGTAATTCGAGAATTTATTGGCAAATTATTAATTGCGATCTTTTTTGACATTGGTTTTACATTTTTCGTCTTATATGTATTACTTACCATAAATCAAACATTAACGATGATACTAATATCTATTATTGTTTTTATGTTTCTAATTTTATTATTCTTTCAAAAACCATTGGAGAGAAAGATTCAAGAAAGTAAGATAGAAAGCGCTAAAGTCAATTCTTTTCTAGTAGAAACTATTGGAGGAATGGAAACCATAAAAAATCAGGATATTCAAGAATTTATGGAAAAAAATTTTTTATTAAAATATTGTAAGTATAATCGAGAAAGTTATTCTTATAATCGACTCTTTCTTTTAGAACAGTTTTTGAATCAGATTATTATGCAAAGCGGGACATTTCTTTTGATGATCGTGGGATGTTATTATGTTATTCAAGGTAGATTCGATTTAGCATCTTTAATTACTTTTATTACGCTTACTGGTTATTTGTTGGATCCTATGAAAGATGCTTTAGAATTAACATTATCTTGGAAAGAGGCTAAGACTTCCTTTCAACGAATTTCAGAGTTATATGAAATTGAAGAAGAAAAGAAAATTATTCATCAAAAGACACATCAAAAACTGTTAGGTCAAGTAGATATCAAACATTTACGTTATTCTTATAATGGTCAAAATTATCTCATGCAAAATATAAATATGAGCATTTTACCAGGTGCAAGAGTATTAATTTATGGTAGTAGTGGAAGTGGAAAGAGTACCTTAGCAAAATTGTTAGCAAAACAATTAACAGTTTCTAATCAAATGATTTATTATGATGATTGCGATATTAATCAATATTCGCTATCTGATATTCGAAAACAGGTTTGCTATCTTTCCCAACAAGAAACTCTTTTTACTGATTCTATTTATCAAAATATAGTACTTGATAAAGAAGTAGATTATCACGATTTTTTGAATATTGCGAAGGATTGTATGGTAGATGAGTTTGTAGAAAGTCATATTTTAGCCTATGATATGTTACTAGAAGAAAATGGCTTTAATATTAGTGGAGGACAAAGACAGAGAATCATCTTAGCAAGAGCAATATTAAAAGATGCCAAATTATATATATTAGATGAATCGTTAAATGAAGTTGATGTTGAAAAAGAAAGAATCATTTTACAAAATTTATTCCTCAAGTATCCTGATAAAACTTTTATCGTGATTTCCCATCGTTTTCACAATCAAGATTTATTTACACAAAAATATTATCTTGAGAAGGGAATTTGTTATGAAAAATAATTGGAATTTTTCAGACTATGAAATTATCAAAGAAATTCATTTCCAAAAAAGATTTCAAATTTTTTTCTTACTTTTGATTACAGTAGGGATATTAATATTATTATTTAAGTTCGATATTGAAGTATATGAAAAATATACTCTTATTCAAAATGAACATCAGTTTTCGATGATTATTCGAAGTGATCAGGTTTCTTTCTTAGAAAAAAATAAAATATTATATATTGATCGACAAAAATATAATTATACTATTTTAAATGTTGATTCCAATTATACCAATGTGAATGATGTTATTTATCAAACTGTTTCTATTGACCCCTATAACTATAAAACAGATGCAATTGTGACTGAATGCTATCTTCTAAGAAAAAAACAAACCATTTTTGAATTTCTAATCGAATTTATTAAAGGAGGTTGACATATGCAAAAAATGAATCAAGAAGAAATGGAAAAAACAAAAGGTGGAATTGGATTTTGGGCAGTTGCTGGAATCATTTCTGCTGTTATCTTTGTTGTGGGAGTAGTAGATGGAATTGCTCGTCCACTAAAATGTAATTAGAGGAGGAAATTATGAATCAAATTTTAAATAATCAAGAATTAATGCAAATGATTGGTGGTTTTAATATTACAGGTACTATTATTAATGCTTTTACGACAGCAACTAAATTTATTTATTCTGCTGGACAAGCATTAGGTAGTGCTATTAGAAGGATTGGTAGTAATAATTTATGTCCTTTGAAATAAGAAAACATTATTTGAAATATCAAAAAGTAATTCAAAATGTTTTATTAGTACTATTTTTTCCATTATTTTTGATATTAACTGAATTAGTATTAAGTGCAATTTTAAATCTTGGTAACTATGTTGGTACATTTATACGTTGTCTTTATGAGTTAGTTGTATTTTAAAAGGGATATATTTCCCTTTTTTTTGTTTTTATTTTTGACAAACAAGAAAAAAGGATTATAATAATATTCGAGGAGAGGCATATGAATATTCAATTTGACTTAATTGAAGTAATATTAAAACAAAATTTAAATATCCCATTAACAGATTCTGAATTACAATGGTTAGATACGATTGATGATACTACTAAAAAGACGGTATGTGATTTGCTTCATGATAGTTCCTATTATGATGAAGTGTTAAAATTGTTGGATTGTTTGATGAAAAGAGCTGAAAATCTTCCTTACGAAGAGCAAATCGATATCAAAAACAAATGTATGTCTAAGAAAAAAGAATTAAAACTTTGTCTTCTTAGTAAGAATAAACCAACAAATGTTACAATTTAAATTAAAAAAATGTTGAAAAATGTATAGACTTGCGTTATAATCTAATTTAGTAAATATGTGGAAGGAGGGGAAATAATGACACAGGTAGCGGTTAAAAATGGAAATCTTGAATTTGCACTAAAAAAATTTAAGCAAAAAGTAGCTAGAGATGGAGTCCCTTCTGAATGCAAGAAAAGAGAAGGTTACGATAAACCAGGAGTAAAAAGAAGAAATGCTAAAAAAGAGGGCATTAAAAATACTCGTAAACGTAACAAAGCAAATAAAAACAGAGACTAATCGTTGTATTAGTCTTTTTCTATCAAAGGAGGAAAATTTATGGATTTAGTAAAAGAATTAGATCAAGATATTATAGAGGCTATGAAAGCAAAGGATAGTATTCGCCTTGCAACTCTTCGTGGTGTAAAAGGAGCTATGAAATTGCAGAGTATTGATTATAAGAAAGAAATCAATGATGAATTATTAATTGAGGTAGTATCTAAAGAAATTAAAACTAGAAATGAATCTATTAAGGAATTTGAAAAAGGTGCTAGACAAGATTTAATCGATAAAACCAAATTGGAAATTGAGATTTTAAATAAATATTTACCAGAACAATTATCTCAAGAAGAATTACAGACTATTATTGATCAAGTTTTTATCGAAATGAATCCTACTGGTATCAAGGATATGGGAAAGGTTATGGGAAAAATTACCCCTCTTGTAAAGGGAAAAGCAGATATGGGGATTGTGTCTAACATGATTCGTGAAAAATTAAATGGAAACTAAGATGATAACAGGGTAGTTTGTTTGTATTAAATTTTATTGATAAAAACAAGATTCTGTGATATCATACAGTCATTTTATGAAGGAGCAAAATTATGGAATATCAAGAATTTATGGAACTAGTACCTGAGGAAACAAAAATTTTTGTTGATTCTTTATTACCTTACTTATCTTATTATTCTGACCGCGAATTAGAGTATAAAGAAATAATTTCTAGTAATGATACCAATAAGAAACTTTTTTTAAGTTTATATGTTTTATCTGAGAATCCTATTTATCATAATTTGTTAGTACAATTGGACTTTGATAGGAGTTTATATAAAATTAATAGTAAAAAAATTGAGGAAAAAAATATCATAAGGCAAGAAGTTTTTCATTGTATGGATGATATTTTAACAGATAATGATCCAACCGTTTTTCGTAATCTTACACCTATTGATATTGTTTTAGTTTTTTTAAGAAAATACCAGTTGGATAAAACTGTAAGCGATAGAATTTTTAAGTATATATTTCATGATAAGATACGTGCAGATAATTTATATAATCAACTGACAAAATATAGTTCTCAAATCAAACAAAATCGTATTATTCAAATAGAAAATTCGATTTATAATCATGTACCTAATCATATTATTTCCTATTTTGAAACGGCTTCTAAAATTTATAAAGTTTTATTTTTGTCATTAAATAAAGATAGTGAAATTTATCATAAGAATGCAAATGACATTGTTTCTTTATCTATGTTGTTGTCGCTTTTTTATTATCAAGATGTTTCCCTTTTTCCAGAAAATAGTTTGACAGAAAAACAAATTATTGAATCGTTATTCAAATTGCGTAAAATAACCGCACCTAGTATTATGAACAAATTATCTATTCAGTTTAATCTAAGTGCAATTCAATCCACACCAAAAGATATCTTTGTGATTCAAGATTATTTAATTCGATATTATCAAGATCTTGTGAATCAAAAAAATGATGAATCTAACATTATGGTTAGTGAGATAGTAGAAAAATTATTTGATCATAATTATACCAATAGTTTTGCTATTGATAAAATTTTAACTTCTTTTGGATTTCCTATTCAATATTTTAGTAATTTGCATGAACAAGTAGAAACAGAAATCAAAAATCAAAAACAACAATTGGATATGGATTTTATTCATTCTTTTTATAAAAATTTATCACATGATACTAGAGTTTTTATAGAATTTACTGCGAAAACTTATCAATTGTTATTAGAAAAAATGAAAACAAATACTCATAATAAAGAACTTTTATCTGGTGAAGATGATGCAGATACCTTAGCTTTATATATTGCTAATTGCTATTTTCATGGTGATGTTGATCGTTTCTTTCAAATGTATGGTGTGACACTACAAAAAGTATTAGAACTTTTAAATATTTCTATTTCTAAAGAAGAAATTGAAAAAGTTCAATTAAATCAAAAAATTTTAGTAGAACGCTTTCACAGATTTGTATATGAGGGAATTAATCAAAGTAAAACTAATATTACGATAAATGATATTGTTATGAATTTATGTAACCGTGATTTTAATCAAAGTATGATTATGGAAAATGTTTTTGAATCTATTACGGAAAAAATGAATTTAGATATTGATTTTTATCATCAGTTAAAGGAAGTATTTATTCAAAAAGAACTAAGTAGAAAAGAAAAAGTTCAACAAAAATTGTTTCAAGATATGCCAAGAGAAACTATTAATTACTTAGAAAATGTTTCTAAAGTTCATCAGGCATTATTATGCTGTAAGGATATCAATATCAATCAGAAGGATATCAAAGTCTACTCCTTATTATTAGGTATTCTCTATTTACAGGAAGATAATATTTCTTTATTTTTCCGTTCTTTAGAATTTGATAGTAGTAAAATCTATTCATATCTTAGTAACAAGATCAAGACATATCCTCTTCATTTTAATCAATACGAAATTGACGTTGATTTGTTATCTAATCAATATGGAATGTATATTTTTGGTGGAAAAAATCAAAATAAATCAAGGAAAGAGTTAACGATTAAAGCTATTGCTAGTAATATTTTTAATCAAGAATTAAATAATAGTATTTCTATTGCTAAGTTTTTAAATAAATTTCATCATTCTTATGAAGAATTTGAAGATTTCGATTCTCTATATGAAAAATGGCAAAATACGAAAAGAGAAAATGATCGACTTGAGGCCATTAAACAAAGTATTTTAAAATATAATTCTATAGTTAGTGATTATATTTTTATGGTTTTAAGAATACACTATATGATAAAAAGAGAATTAGAAAGTGGAAAGATTCAACAAACACTGATTCAAACAGATGATGATATTGAAAGATTATCTTTCCTATTAGCATTACGAATCCAAAATGCATCTAGCTGGCAGTTTTTTGAACAAAGAGGGTTAACGACAGAAAAAATTTTACACCAATGCGGATTAAGACTTGATTTGTTAGATAATGTTGCGAGGGAATTTCTCGATTATGATATTTTTGAAACAAATTATCAAAAATATTTTGTAGAAGATTCTAGATTATTAGAACCAAAGAATGTTACTATTCCATATTTGACTAAGAAAATATTTGATTCCTCTACGAATCATAGTCAAATTTTAGAAAAAATTTGTACGAATCTTGATATTCGCTACGATATTTTGCAGTTAGAAGTAGAAAATGATAAACCATATGAACAAATTTTATCTATTGATCAACGCATTCAATTATTATCAAATGAACAAGTAAGTCATATTGATTTATCTGATATTACTAACATTTTAAATTTTGGTAATTCTTTAGTAATACATTCAAATTATATTCACAATGAACTTCCCAAATTAGTATTAAGTGATACACATGATTCTGCGATTCAAGAAATGAATCACATGATTGAAAATGCTTATTCGATAGAAAGTTTGGAAGATTCGAAAAAAAGTTTTTGGTCTAAAATCTTTCATACTCAGGAAAATCAAGAATCGCAAATGGTTTTTGATTCTGAGAAGATTAAAAAGATACAACAAACGATTGAACAGAATATTGAAACTCTGTCTAAAGAAATAGTTGGATATGATAATATTCGTAAATATATTGAAATTTATCGTCAAAAGAATAATACTCACTTTTTAATTGCACAAGAGGCTGAAAAGAAAATCCAAGAAAAACTTCAAAATATTGATCCGGAACAAGATAACCAATATTCTGAATTTTTAGTTACTAATTCACAATTACAAATGATTCATAATAAAGTTAATCGTTTTGCAACTACTAATCAACTGATGAGACAAGAGTTATTATCTATTAATCAAACCATTGTTAATCACTTTATTACCATTAATGCCTTAGAAATGGCTAGAGATGATTTAATGCCTTTAATTGGTTCTGAACTTGCTATTAGCCAAGGTAGAATTACTGAAGGACAAGGAATGGAACTTACTAAAAATGTGATGTCACTTTTTCAAACTTTATTATCTAGAAATCTGAGTGGTGCCTTAGTACAAATGCAACAATTACAAAATCATCTAATTTCATCAGATACTTTAGCCATATTAAATGGTGACATTAAACATTATTTAAATGAAGTTAATCAAGCACAAAATATTCAAAATAGGGTAGAGACTTTAGCAACAGATCAAATTTCTCTTGATGTAGATTTCAATTTAACGGAAAAATCACCATTGGAAAACGGTTCTTCCGATTCTACTTCTCAAAAGAAATTAAAAAAGTAAATGATATCAAATGAAAAAGACTAATAATAAAGTCTTTTTTTTCATACATTTAATTAGATAGTGTAAATAAGGTGAGACTATGTTCAATGTGATGCGTTATATTAATGATACTGATTTTCAAATTATATACATCAATAATCAATTAAATATTATTAACTATGAAAAAATAAACTATATGGAAGATTCTAAAATATCATTAACCGCTAAAAATCAAACCATTATAGTAGTTGGAGATAATTTGCGAGTTAAAAAATTATTGGATAATGAAATTATGATTGTTGGAAAATTTACGACGATTGAGTTTAGGAATTAGGTACTATGAGTTTTTACGATATTCGAATTACAGGAAAAGATGTCAAACGATTTATCCATAATTTATATAAAATGCATATTGAGTTTTTGAACATAGAATTTGAAAAAAATAGTGTATTGATTAAAGTTAGTGAGGAAGATTATAGAAAAATTTTAGATATTAAGACAATTTATGAAATTGAAGTAGTCAAGTTATATGGAATCGCTTATTTGAAAAGTTTTCTAAAAAAGTATCAGTTATTCTTTCTTGTACTTTTCTTTGGTTTTTTCTTATTCTTAGGATTTACCAATGTTATTTTTGATGTAGAAGTGGTCCATAGTGATAAACAAATTCGAGATTTATTGTTAGAAGAATTGGAAAAACAAGGAATTCAGAAATATCATTTTGTAGTGTCTTTTGATAAAAAAGAAGAAATTAAGGATCTAATTTTAAAAAAATATAAAGACAAAATAGAATGGTTAGAAATTGAAAGGCAAGGAACGAAATATGAAGTAAAAGTGGAAGAACGAAAGAAAAATCATGGACAACAGGATACAACCCCTAAGAATATTGTTGCTAAAAAAAATGGCTTGATTCGAACTATTACTTCGGCAAGTGGTGAAATTGTAGCAAAAAAAGATCAGTATGTGAAAAAGGGAGATATTTTAATTGGAGGTACCATTCATAACAAAGAAGAAATTGTAGGGTATGTGAAAGCAGAAGGAGAAGTCATTGCTGAAACTTGGTATACGGTTACAGTTTCTTTACCATACCATTATAAAGAAGAAACTAAAACTAATCGCTCTCAAAAAATTGTAGCAATTGAATGGCTTCATAAACAAATTCATTTATTTGATTTTCAAAAGTATCTAAATAGTCAATTAGAGTATTTATATCGATTTCAGAATCCTATTTTACCCATTTCTTTATCCATTGCTACCGAACAGGAAGTTCATGTTGTTGACAAAGTTTATACCAAAGATAATGCTATGATAGAGGCATCTAGTATTGCTAGAAGTCGCTTAAAAGAAAAACTTGGTGATAATATTGAAATATTATATGAAAAAAATTTGAAAATCACCGAAGAAGATAGTAAAATAGAAGTAGTGATATTTTATAAAGTGAGTGAAAATATTACCGAATATCAAGATATTATTATAGAGGAAGTTCCTAAGGAATTAGAAAAAGAAACTAGGTGATACATTTGATTACGCCATTAGACCATACAATTAGAGGGGTTATGGAGTTTACTTGGCCTATGATTTTAATATCGATTTTAACATTATCTTCCATTCGTATAACCGATATTATTAAAAATAAGAAACCTTTTATATTGTATCGAGAAATTTTTATGTTATTATTTCTTATTTATATTTTATGCCTATTTCAAATTGTGACTTTCGAAGATCAAACTCTTTATATTGCTGGAAATAATTTAGTTCCTTTTCGAGAAATTACTAGGTATCAGTTTGGTAGTCGTTTGTTTATCAAGAATGTTATTGGAAATATTGTATTGTTTATTCCTTATGGTATTTTTGCCTCTTTATTTGCCAAACTGGACAAGCCATTTCATGCTCTTAGTTTAATATTATTTGCATCGGTTACGGTGGAGACTACACAATTAATGATTGGAAGAGTTTTTGATATCGATGATATTATCTTAAATGTAATTGGTGGATGGATTGGATATGGGATTTATCGAATGATTGATCATGTAGGAGATTCCTTACCCAGAATATTTAAAAGTACATGGTTTTTAAATATTTTATCGATTTTGTTAGTTAGTTTATTTATAGGATATATTTGGGTGGTGTTAGGATGAATCAATATGAGATATTTAATGAGACAGATAAAAATCTATCTTTAGAAATTAAAAAAATATATGAATTATTAGAATTTACTTTAAAACGAGAAAAATTAGAAAATGTTGAATTTAATGTAATTTTTGTTGATAGCAATACGATTCATGAAATCAATAGAACTTATCGTCATGTAGATCGAGTAACGGATGTAATTAGTTTTGCTTTAGAAGATTGTAAGACCATTGAATTAGATCATCGATTGTTAGGAGATATTTATATTTGCATTGAAAAGGCCGAAGAACAGGCTAAAGAATATGGTCATTCTTTCTTAAGAGAATTATCCTTTTTAACGATTCATGGATTACTGCATTTGCTAGGATATGATCATATGACAGAAGAAGATGAAAAAATCATGTTTCAAAAACAGGAAGATATTTTAAATGAATTTGGTGTTAGGAGAGAGAAGTAGTATGAAAAAAGGAAAAAGAAGAAAAGATACGGGAAATATGTTAGTTAGATATGCTAAAAGTTTTAAACATGCTGTTGATGGACTTACTTATGCAGTAGAAAAAGAGCATAATTTTTTAATCATGATGATTGCTACCATTGTTACCTTGGTAGTTAGTTTTATATTAAAGATTTCCAAATTAGAATTAGCTGTAGTAGTGATTTGTATTGGAAGTGTTATTGCTTGTGAGATGATTAATAGTAGTATAGAGGCAGCTGTTGATTTGATAACTACCAAAGAAAATGAATTAGCTAAGGTTGCAAAAGATTGTGCTAGTGGTGCTAGTTTGGTATTATCTATTATGTCTTTATTTGTAGCAGGAATTATTTTTATTCCTAAGATTATTTCTTTATTTTAGTCATATGGATAGAAAGGAACAATAGTATGGAAGAAAATAAAATATTTCAAAGATTAAAGGAACTCATTCAAAATTCTAGTAGTAAATATTATCATTATCCTGTTGCTGCTATTTTAGAGTGTAGTGATGGTAAACTTTATCCAGGGGTGAATATCGAAACCAGTTCACCACAAGCTGGAATTTGTGCAGAAAGATGTGCTATTTTCTCAGCCATTGCAGATGGATATCAAAAAAAAGATTTTAAAAGAATATTTCTTTTAAATCAAACAGAAAATATCATTACTCCATGCTTTATTTGTAGACAAGCTTTAAGTGATTATTGTGATTTAGATTTTGAAATTATTAGTTATAATACTTTAGGAGAAAGTAAGACTTATTACTTAAAGGATTTATGCCAAGATGCTTTTGGAGAGGATAGTTTAAAATGAAAAGTGGTTTTGTAAGTATTGTAGGTAGACCTAATGTTGGTAAAAGTACTTTATTAAATACAATTTTAGAAACGAAATTAGCCATTACTTCTGATAAAGCGGGAACTACTAGAAATATTATTCAAGGGGTTTATGAAGATGAAAATAGTCAAATTATTTTTGTAGATACTCCTGGTATTCATAAACCAATTCATAAATTGGGTAATATTTTAAATAGAAAAGCTTATTCTACCATGGAGAATGTCGATTTAATTTTGTTTTTAGTTGACGTAGAAACAGGAATTGGAAAAGGTGATCTGTTTATTTTAGATCGAATTCAAGAAGAAAAATTACCTATTATTTTAGTTTTAAATAAGGTAGATCGAATTCCAAAAGAAAAATTATTAGAAATGATTATGAAATATAAAGATTTATATGATTTTCAAGAAATTTTTCCTATTTCCGCTTTAAAAAATGATAATGTAGATGCCTTGATTACTACTATCAAAAACTATTTACCAAATGATGGTAAGATTTTTGAAGATGATACCTTTACTAATATCTCTACTAATTTTTATATTAGTGAAATTATTCGTGAAAAGGTTCTACGTAAAACACGACAAGAAGTACCTCATTCTGTTACTTGTGTCGTAGAAAAAAAGATTGAACAGAAAGATAAAGTAATCATTCAGGCAACTATTATTGTAGATCGAGAATCTATTAAAAAAATCATTGTAGGAAAAAATGCTAGTATGTTAAAAAGTATTGGAACTGATGCTAGACTTGATTTAGAAGAATATTTTAGTAAAAAAGTTTATTTAGATTTATTTGTCAAAGTCATTGAAAATTGGCGGGATCAAGAAAAGTATTTAAAAGAACTTGGCATTGATGATTCGGAAGACTAAAAATTTTTGTATAAAAAAAATAAAATTTTCTCACTATGTTAATAGGTGATAACATGAAAAAAATATTGTGGGATTTATTTAAAGAAACAGGAGATATCAAATATTATAATTTGCTAGGAAAAATAGAAAGAAGTAAAAATTATGGAAATCGTAAAAACAGAAGGGATCGTGCTAGGGGAAACTAATTATAGTGAATCTAGTAAAATATTAAGGGTTTTTACTAAAGATTATGGATTAATTAGCATTATGTCTAAGGGATGCCGTAATCTGAAAAGTAAATTAAGAGGTATTAGTAGTAAAATGACTTATGCTGATTTTTGTATTTATTATAAAGAAAATGGCATTTCTACTTTAATTAGTGCAGATTGTAAAGATACTTTACGAAATGTTTTTCGTAATATTGATAGTATTTCGTATGCATCTTATTTATTAGAATTAACGGAGCAAGTCTATAAACATTCGATGGAATCTAGTATCTATGATTTATTAATTGCTACTATTTTAAAAATCAATCAGGGTTTTGATAGTGAGATTCTAACTTGCATTTATGAGTTAAAAATGCTAGACTATTTGGGAATTCGACCTATGATTGACGGATGCGCTATTTGTGGCAATACGAAGAATATTATTACGATTTCTACTACTGATGGTGGTTATATTTGCCAAAACTGCTATCATGATGGTAAAATATATAACAGGAAAACAATTCAATTACTCCGCATGTTTATTTATGTCGATATATCACAGATTTCTAAAATTGATATTAAGCCAGAAATCAAAAAAGAATTAATAGAATTTATTACAGAATACTATGATCAGTATTCAGGGCTTTATTTAAAAAGTAGAAACTTTCTTAAAAATTTAGCCAAAATAGGATAGAGGTATTATCATGAAAAGAATAAAACCATATTTCATAACTAGTTTGTTGGTTCTTGGGATACTAACATTTGTGTTTCTTATTAAAGGAATTTACCCCTTTGGCAATCACTCTTTAATTTGGGGTGATATGCACGATCAGATTACGGCTTTTTACTATCATTTTTATGATTGCTTTTATCAAAATAAATCTTTATTGATTGATTTTTCTACTAGTAGTGGTATTAACTTTTTAGGAATTCTAGCTTATTATATTTTAAGCCCTTTTAGTTTATTAGTATTATTTGTACCAAGAGAAGATATTTATTTAGTAGTATCTGTTATTATTGCTCTTAAAATTTTAACTGCTTCTCTTACTTGTTTATACTTTATTCATACCTATTTCAAAAAAATACCTTTTTTATTAAGTATTCTTTTATCTATTATTTATGCTTTTTCTGGCTATAGTTTAATTATGTATCAAATTACGCCTTGGATTGATGCTATGTATTTATTTCCACTTATTATGATTGGACTCAAAAAAGTATTGGATTTAGAAAAACCAACCTTTTATATCATTACGTTATTTTTAAGTTTGATATTTAGTTTTTATGTATCCATGATGGTAATTATTTTTATCTTTTTAGTAGCTTTTATTTATCTATTAGTTTATCAAGATGATCCAACATTACGGAAAAAAGCTATTTTATCACTAGGAATTTCTACGATTCTTGCTTTAATATGTTCTGCTTTTATTGTGGTGCCGGCTTACTTGCAAATTTCTATTTCTTCTAGAGTAGGATCAGATTGGAAGATATTATTAAATTCTAAAACAGGTCCTATTACGGATAAGGTATCTATGCTATTATTTGGTGGCATTGTATATGCTGGTATCCTTTTTTTACTAAAATCATGGAAAAAACATCAGAAATTTTTAAGTTTTTATATTCCTGTTTTATTTCTTATGTTAATTCCTATTTTTATTGAACCTATTCATAAGATATGGCACTTTGGTTCTTATGCCTTTTTTCCATATCGTGCTGGTTTTATTACTATGCTTTTATTGATGATAGGTAGTTGTTATTACTTTAATCAGAATCAATCTCAAATGGTTCCAAAAGAAAAAAGAAAGAGTAGGCAAATTGTTTCGATTCTCATTACTATGATCGTATCTATTAGTATTGTTATGATTATGAAACATTATTACCATGATTTTCAAGTAGCAATTGAGACATTATCCATTTCTGTTAATCATAAATTATTATTCATTTTATTACTCACCACCATTTTAGCTATTTTTGGATGCCTTTGTATTCTTTTACTGAATCGAAAAATGACGAATTTCTCTTTGATTTTAATCAGTATCATTACTTTTACTCATATCCTTACAAATACTTGTATCTATTTAGGAATGGATCAGGAACAGCAAATATTAATGAGTGAATATCAAGAGTTAGCGGATATTTCTAAAGATTATTCGGAAGGAGATTATTATCGTGTTAAAAATGAAGCTACCAATATGATTATGAATAGTGGAATGGTTATGAAATATCATACGTTAGATCATTTTACTTCTTTAACGGATCGCAATAATCTTCTAAGTTTAAAACAAATGGGATATTCTTCTATGTGGGTAAAAACATTCTCTAAAGGTGGTAATTTATTTCTTGATAGTATTCTAGCCAATAAATATTTGATTACTAGAGAAAATGTGAATAGTGAGTATTATGAATTTACGAAAAAATATCAAGATTTAAATTTTTATACTTTGAAAAAAACACCATCTTATGGTTACTTACTTACTCATAATGATACTATTTTTGATAAAGAAAATTCTTTTGAAATTGCGAATTCCTTTTATCAAAATATTACAGGTTCTTCTGAGTCTATTTTTGAAATAATGGATACATTTGATACCAATAATATTGAAATGGCGAAGAAGGGCGATAATACATTTTACCAAATTATCGATGTGGATGCTAATAATTATTTAGAAAAAGAAATTCAAGTTGTAGGGAAGAAAACTTTATATTTAGAAATATTACGTTCTTTAATCAATAATAAAAATTTATTATTATTTGAAAATTTTAATGTTTATATTAACGATCATTTATATAAACAGAAGGCATTTAGTGAAAATGATAATGGCTCTTTGTGTTTAGGTACATTTGAAAATGAAACCGTTAATATTAAGATTCAATTTCACAAAAGTATGGATTTAGATCATGTTACTTTGGGAATTATGGATAATCACAAGTATGAAGAATTTATGGATACTCAGTATCTTAATACTAATATTTCTTATGATCGAAACATCGTAACGGCTAAAGTAAATGGTATGAAAGGAAAAATTTTATTCTTGCCAATTAGTTATAATAAAGGTTATACTGCTACTAATAATGGAAAACAGGTAGATATTATTACTTTATATGAAAATTATATTGGTATTCCATTAGAAGATGGAGAAAATGATATTCAATTATCTTATTTACCAACGGGATTTGTTCCTTGCGTTTTTATTAGTATCATTGGACTTATTTTCACTGTCATACTTTTGAAAAGTAACTGTTATTTCCATTTATTAGAAGTTACCTGGTTACAAAATATTGCTTATTATTTCTATTTGATTGTTTATTTAGGAATTATTTTATTTGTCTATATTGGACTTACCATTTGTTTTATTATTTCTTATTTTGTAACGATTCCGATTGGATAGTTCATATCTATAATAAATCCATGGTTTCTTTCCAATTTTAGGAAAAAGGCTAGTATAGAATATCATTTTGTGTTATATTATTAATATAGATAGGTAGGGATATTATGCTAAAAAGAAAAAATGATGCTGTTGATTATGGAAAATTAAATGAGGGAATTCGAATTGGTGTTAATATACTAAAAATTGCCTTTATTTTATCGATTGTGATGCTAATTTTTATTTGTAGTAAATTGTTAGCTGATTGGAAAATATTACCTTTTATGGGAAAATTATTAACGATTATTTCACCATTATTTATTGGTATTTTAATTGCTTGGTTATTTGATCCATTGGTTACTTATCTAAATACCAAGGGTGTTAGTAGAATATTGGGTGCTATTTTTGTATATGTGATTTTTTTATCTTTTATCTACTTACTGATTAGACTTATGGTTCCTTCTATTACCAATCAGTTAAATGATTTAGCGCAGTCAGTCCCATCTTTTATTAATTATTTAAAAGATAATATTGATAGTTTCTTCGATAATTTGAATCGTCTAGGTGACTACAACTTTACAGATATTAAAATAGGTATTTATGATAGCATTAACAACTTAAGTAAGTCTTTAACGGTTGATTTACCAACTACCATTATGAATGCAATTTCTAGCATTATTTCTGGTGGAGTTAATTTGTTGATTGGACTATTAGTTGGACTTTATATGTTATTTGATTTTAATAATGTAAAAACACATTTATATAGTTTGATTCCTAGAAAATATCAAAAAGATACTGTTTATTTATTAAAACAACTCAATAATAATTTAAAAAGTTATGTGAATGGTACTTTACTCATTATGTTTATTTTATTTATCTTTCAATCCATTGCGTTATCTATTGCTGGTTTGGAAGCCCCTATGGTATTTGGACTATTCTGTGCTGTTACGAATGTGATTCCTTATATTGGACCTTATATTGGTGGTGCTCCAGCTGTTATTGTTGGTTTATCTATTAGTCCCATGACAGGTGTATTTGTTCTGATTGCGGTTGTTTTAGCACAAACATTAGAAAGTTATTTCTTGCAACCTGTAGTTATGGGAAAAACGATGAAGCTTCATCCCGTTACCATTATGTTAGGACTCTTGATATTTGGAAGTTTCTTTGGTATACTAGGTATGATTCTTGCTACTCCGATTATTTCTATTTTTAAAACAATTTTTCAGTTTTTTAATCAGAAATATTCCATTATGGAAAGAATCACTGATAATTAAGAAAACGATAAGAAAAGAAAAGTAATATGAGATTCTTTTTAGAGACATTGTGGTGGGTGAAAACAATGAAGAATATTATATGAAAGCTCCTTTTTGAGTGACTATAAAATAGTCCGGTAATTCCGTTATTTCAATTAAGATCTATTTAGGATGGTACCGTATCTGTTGATACTCCTAGTTAGGTCTTTTCTTGTGGAGATGAATATAAATATGAATATAAGAATAGAAAAAATGAAAGATATCGATCAAGGAAAAGTATTGGATTTTTTAGTAAGTGAAGGTATTCTATTATTTTTAAATTTGCATCCTGAATATCAAGAATTATATATTAAAAAATATCATCAAAAAACCAGAGATATGTTTTTTCAATATTTTAAAGAAAATTTACAGAAAAAACCAATTGTCTATGTAGCCTTTTGTGATGAGAAAATCATAGGGTGTGGTTTTGTTGACAAAAATGGTTATTTAAATTCTTTATTTGTACAGGAGACATATCAGAAACAAGGTATTGGCACTAGATTAGTAAAAAAGTTGATAGAATCTTGTTCTCAATATAAAGTTCTTACTTTAACTACTCGGAAAGAATGCATTCCCTTTTATGAAAAATTTTCTTTTACTTTGGTAGAAAAAAGTGGCTATCAGGATTTTGTGAAAATGAAATTAGAAAGGAAAAAATATGGAAAATAAAGAGATTATCGTCTATTTAATTGGGGGAAAAGCAAGAACTGGCAAAGGGGAAATTAGTCATCTTTTTAAACAAGAATATGAAAAAAGAGGATATGCTGTATGTGAAATTCAAATGATGAGGACTTTAAAGGGTTATTTAAAAGATTATTTTGGTTGGGATGGTAAAGAAGAAACGAAACCTAGAACATTACTTCAACAAATGGGAACAGAAATCATTCGTGAAAAGATGGGTAAAAATTATTTTCATATTGATCGCTTAACTGAAGATATTACAGTTCTATCTAATTATTTTTCAGTTTTTGTCGTGAATGATATTCGTTTACCATTAGAAATAGAAGAAATGAAGAAGCGGTTTCCTAATGTCGTTAGTATTCATGTGACGATGGATCATTACACAAGTCCCTTAGAACCAACAGAACAGACTCATATTACAGAATTGGCTTTAGATCATTATAAAAATTTTGATTATGAGATAGTTAACTATTCCCTAAATCAGTTAGCTAGTGATATAATACAGATAGTAGATAGTGAGGTAGAAAAAAATGAGAAACATGACTAGTACAGAAATTAGAAATATGTGGTATGACTTTTTTGAACAGAAAGGTCATAAAAAAATGGAAAGTGCACCATTAATTCCTATGGATGATGATTCTTTACTTTGGATTAATGCTGGCGTTACTCCTTTAAAAAAATATTTTGATGGTACCAAAGTACCAGAATCTAGAAGAATTGTGAATGTACAAAAATGTATTCGTACTAACGATATTGAAAATGTAGGATTAACTTCTAGACATCAAACTTTCTTTGAAATGATGGGAAACTTTTCTATTGGTGATTATTTTAAGAATGAAGCAATTGAATATGCATTTGAACTTTTAACTAGTCCCGAATGGTTTGCGATTCCTAAGGAAAAATTATTTGTTACTGTGTATACAGATGATGACGATGCTTATCAAAAATGGGTAGAAGTAGGAATGATAGAAGATCATATTGTGAAATTAGATGGTAATTTTTGGGAAATAGGGGAAGGACCTTGTGGACCAGATTCCGAGATTTTCTATGATCGTGGAGAAAAATATGATCCCAATCATGATGCTTTGATGCGCTTTCAGAATGATGAAGAACAAGATCGTTATGTCGAAATTTGGAATAATGTATTTAGTCAATTCAATGCTAAAAAGGGTGTAGAACGTAAGTACTATCAAGAACTTCCAAGTAAAAATATTGATACTGGTGCCGGACTTGAAAGATGGGCATGTATTTTCCAAGGAGTAGATTCTAATTTTGATACCGATTTATTTGTTCCTATTATCCAAGCAATTGAAGAATTAAGCGGTGTTTTATATAATGGGGAATCTTCTTTTAAAATTATTGCAGATCATATTCGTACTATTACCGTTGCTTTATCCGATGGTGCTATCTTTGAAAATGCTGGTAGAGGTTATGTACTTCGAAGACTTTTAAGAAGAAGTGTTCGTATGGGTAAAAAAATAGGATTAACAGAACCGTTTATGTATAAGTTAGTTGCGGCTGTATGTGATATTATGGGAGAAAGTTATCCTGAATTAATTCAAAATAGAGGTGTTGTAGAAACATTAATTTATGAAGAAGAACAACTATTCCATAACACTTTAGCTAGTGGGGAAAGAAGATTACTTGAATTAATGGAAAATGCAAAAGATAAAACTATTTCCGGACTTGAAGTATTTAAACTTTACGATACTTATGGTTTTCCATATGAATTAACTTTAGAATATTTAGAAGAAAAAGGATTTACTACTTCTAAAAAAGAATTTGATCAATATATGGATAAACAGAAAAAATTGGCTAAAAATAGTCGTAAGCAAGAAACCAATATGAATATTCAAAATGAAGATTTGTTAAAATTTAAAAAAGTTTCTGAATTTGTCTATGATTCTTATACCGAAAAAGGAAAAGTAATTGGATTATTTAATGGAAAGAAATTTGTTAGTTCTTTAGATAAAGAAGGATACATAGTTTTAGATAAAACTTGCTTTTATGCAGAATCTGGTGGTCAAGTTAGTGATACTGGTATGATTACCTCAGGTCGTTTTAAGGCAAGAGTACTTGATGTGCAAAAAGCTCCTAATGGACAACATTTTCATAAGGTTAAAATCTTAGATGGTAAAGTACAGATTAATGATCAAGTAAAATCTACAGTAGATGAAGATCGAAGAAAAAAAATCGAGGCTAATCATTCTGCTGTTCATATACTACAGTATGCTCTTCGTACTTTAATTTCGGATCAAATTCATCAAGCTGGTAGTCATGTAGATGATACTTCTTTACGTTTTGATTTTACTTATACTGGTAAATTATTCGATGAAAAAATCATTGAAGTTGAAAATTTTATTAATGACTATGTAAAACAGAATATTGATACGAAAACAGAAATTATGGATATTGAAGATGCTAAAAAGACTGGTGCTATGGCCTTATTCAGTGAAAAATATGGTAGTAAGGTTCGTGTAGTTACGATTGGAGATTCTAAAGAATTCTGTGGTGGTACACATATTAAAAATACCTCTGAAATTCAAAACTTTACGTTTTTTAATGTAGAATCCAAGGGAAGTAATGTTTATCGAATTGAGGCTTGTACTAATGAAAATGTAGAAGGTATTTTGTTAGATACGATTAAGCCTTATCATGATGAAGAAATCAAACTATTAATGAAGGCTAGAAATATTATTACTCAAGCAAAACAAGAAGGAATTATCTTAGAATTTGAATGTGATATTAATAATGATGAGCCAAAAAGCTATAAAGATATTATTTTTGAAAAAAACGAACTAGAATATGTTCAGAATGAAGTTAAAAATTTGGAAAAGAAATATAAAGAAGAGAAAGCAAAGATTGCTTTAGATGATTTATCTAGTTATGAATCAAAGATAGAAGAAAAGAATGGTTACCATTATTTAATTACAAAGGTAGAAAATCAAGATATGAATATCTTAAAAGAAATTGCTGATAGTTTATTAAATCAGATGGGACAAGGATTTATTTTAATTGCGAATGTTAGTAAAGATCAGGTTCATTTGGTTTCTAGAAATAATTTAGATCATTTATCAAGTGGTGATATGATAAAACAAGTAACTAGTCAGTTAAATGGAAATGGTGGAGGAAGTAAAACTTTCGCTCAAGGTGCTGGAAAAGATATTTCAAAACTAGATGAAGTGCTAGAATCTATCAAGGAACAAATATAATATGAATCAGATGTTTTTGATGATTACGGATGATAAAGTAACTTTAGATTATCAATTAGCAGAAATTCTTAAGAAAAAGAAAGATTACGAAGTCATTCAGTATGATTTGTTAGAAGTTCCCATTGATCAGTTGATTGAAGATTTAGATACTTATAATTTTTTATCCAAACAAAAGATTATTATAGGATACCATGCTACTTTTTTGGGTAGTGAAAAAAATAAATCAACCGTTGAACATCATTTAGAAAAATTAGAAAAATATGTTGTATCTCCAAGTGATGACAATATTTTAATTTTAGTGAATGATACCTTAGATAAAAGAAAAAAAATAGTTTCACTTTTATGCAAAAAAATGACTATCATTGAAAAAATATCAGAACGTAATATTCATGATCTTATCAAGCAACATTTAGAAGATTATCAAATGGATAGTCCTAGTGAAAAATTATTGTTAGAGTACTGTCAGAATGATATAGAAAGAGTACTGCAAGAAATTGAAAAATTAAAACTCTATCGATTAGAAGAAAAGAAAATTACGGAACAAGATATTAAAGATATTGTGATGAAGAGTATGGATGATAATATTTTTCACTTAGTGGATAGTATTTTAACTGGTAATAAAAAAGATGCTTTCGAACTATATCGTAATTTTCTTTTATATGGAGAACAGGTAGTAAATATTATTCGTTTATTAGCAAATAAAATTCGTTTAATTTATCAGGTAAAAATTTTATATCATGATCGCTATTCTGATTTAGATATGAGCAAATTATTAAAAGTACACGAATATCCAATTAAATTAGCTAGGCAAGCATCTAATCGTTATAGCGAAGAAACTTTGTTAGCATATTTATTTAGACTAGCAAAACTAGATTTGGAAATTAAATCAGGAGAAACGAATGGACTCATAGAATTTGAGATGTTACTTGCTACGATATAGATTAGATGGCTAGAAGAGAAAAAACAGTTAGCCAATGTCATTTTATATTTTTGTTTAACTTATTTACAAAATTTAAAATTTATTATATAATTTATGTCGATAAGCAAAAGACTGTGATTAAGAAATAGTAATAAGAAATTTTATTAGTAGAGAGCTTGTGGTTGGTGAAAACAGGTAATAAAATCTTATGAATTCACCTTAGGAGTTTCTATGGACGAATACTTCTCGTTACGAAGGATAAGATATAGAGAAATCTATAATTAAGGTGGTACCGCGACTATTTCGCCCTTATGGCAAATAGTCGTTTTTCTTTTCCAGAAAAATAAAGGAGGATATATATGAACGAAAAAATCAAAAGCATCAAAGAAGAATTAACAACCGATATCAAAAATACTCATTCTATGAAAGAAGTTGCTGATTTAAAAGTTAAGTATTTAGGAAAAAAAGGACTTGTTACGGAATTAACGAGTAACATGAAAGAATTATCAATTGAAGAAAGAAAAGAAGTAGGAAAACTTTCTAATGAAATTAGGACACATGTTACGGAAGAACTTGCTACCATTGAAAAAAAATTAGAATTGGAAGAATTAAATCAAAAATTAGAAAAAGATACCATTGATATTAGTTTACCTAGTGATAAAATCAAAAGAGGTTCTCGTCATCCATTTAATCGCATTATTGAAGATATTGAAGATTTCTTTGTATCTATGGGATATGATGTTGTAGACGGACCGGAAATAGAAACGGATGAGAATTGTTTTCAACGTTTAAATGTACCCCTTGGACATCCTGCACGAGATGCACAAGATACTTTCTATATCGATTCTGAATATCTACTCAGGACTCAAACATCTAGTGTACAGGCAAGAACGATGCAGAAAAATCAAGAAAAAACGCCAATTCGTATGATTTGCCCTGGTAAAGTATACCGCCGTGATGATGATGCTACACACTCTCATCAATTTGGACAAGTGGAAGGATTAGTCATCGATAAAAATGTCAGTTTAGCCGATTTAAAAGGTACTTTAGAGTTATTTGCTAAAAAAATGTTAGGAGAAAATACAAAAGTTCGTTTCCGTCCTAGTTTCTTTCCTTTTACAGAGCCTAGTGTAGAAGTTGATGTTAGCTGTTTCAAATGTGGTGGTAAAGGCTGTTCTTTATGTAAACAAACCGGTTGGATCGAAGTACTAGGAGCTGGTATGGTTCATCCTAATGTACTGAGAATGGGTGGATATGATCCAGAAGTTTGGACAGGATTTGCTTTTGGTACTGGACTTGATCGTTTTGCGATGTTTCGTTATGCGATTCCTGATATTCGTTATTTATACACCAATGACATTCGTTTCTTAGAACAATTTGATAGAAAGGATGAAGAAAATGAAATTAAGTAGAAAATTTTTAAGTGACTATATCGATCTTGATGTAGATACCAAACAATTAGCAGATGATATGACTAGTATTGGAAATGAATATGATTCCTGCAGTAAATTAATTCCTGCTACCAATTTAGTAATCGGTGAAGTATTAGAATGTCTTCCTCATCCTGATAGTGATCATTTACATGTATGTAAAGTTAATGTTGGAAAAGAAATTTTACAGATTGTTTGTGGTGCTCCGAATGTTAGAAAAGGATTAAAAGTAATTGTTGCTTTAGTAGGTGCTGAACTTCCTGATGGAACGATTAAAAAGGGTATGATTCGTGGACAAGAATCTAGTGGCATGTTATGTGCTATGTCTGAACTTGGACTAGAACATAAATTTTTAAAAGAAGAGGATTTTACAGGAATTCATGAACTTCCTCAAGATGCTCCTATTGGCGAAGATCCTATTTCTTATTTAAAATTGGATGATGAAGTAATTGATTTTGAACTTACTTCTAACCGTGGTGATTTATTAAGTATTTTAGGAATGGCTTATGAAATTGGTGCCCTATATGATAAGAAAGTAAAAGATATCGATTTAAGTTTTCAAGAAAATAAGGAAGATATTCATACACAATTTTCTCTAGATATTCAAACGGAAAACTGTCCATTATTTTTAGTAAAAAAAGTAAAAAATGTAACGATTAAAGAAAGTCCAGATTTTATTAAAAATCGTTTAATTGCATCTGGTATTCGACCAATTAATAATGTCGTTGATATTAGTAACTATGTCATGTTAGAAACTGGTCAACCACTTCATTATTACGATAGTAATCGTCTAGGTAATAAAATTATTGTTAGAATGGCTCATGAAAACGAAACTTTAACTACTTTGGATGAACAAAAACGTATTTTATCTAACCAAGATATCGTGATTGCAACAGAAAAAGAAGCTGTAGGACTTGCAGGCGTTATGGGAGGACTTACTACAGAAATTGAAGAAGATACCAAAGATATTATTATTGAATCTGCTATTTTTCATCCAACTTTAATTCGTAAAACTTCTAAGAAAATTTTAAGAAGTGAAGCAAGTACTCGTTTTGAAAAAGGACTTGATCCAAAACGCACATATATGGCTATCTTAAGAAGTTGTCACTTACTAGAAAAATATGCCGATGCTACTATTGTTGGTGGTATGATAGAATATAATCATATGGATATTTCTGAAAAACAAATTCCAATTACCTTAGATAAAATTAATCAAGTATTAGGAATTACTTTAGATAAAAAAACTGTTTTGGATATTTTTAAACGTTTAGGTTTTTCTGTAGAAGACAAAGACAGTTTGTTGGTAACGGTTCCTACTAGAAGAACAGATATTTCTATTTTAGAAGATTTAATTGAAGAAGTAGGTAGAATCTATGGTATTGATAATATTCAAGGAAAACAAATGATTCTTCCTGTAGTACCAGGTACGGTTAATAAAAACAATCGTATGATTCGTAATAAACTTGCTATGCTTGGTTTAAATGAAACTCTAAGTTATGCTTTAATTCCAGAAATGGATGCTAAAAAATATACAACAGATCAATTTGATATCATTAAAGTATTAGATCCTATGAGTGAAGATAGAAATACACTTCGCCATAGTTTAATTCCTTCTTTAGTTAGTATTTATGAATATAATAAAGCTCGTGGTCATAAAGATATTTGTATTTATGAAATTGGTAAAAGTTTTGGAAAAGTAGAAGATCAGTATCAAGAAGCCAATCATTTAGCTATTTTGATGACTGGTACTTATACCTTAGGATTACATCCTAAAAAAGTAGATTTTTACATTTTAAAGGGAATCTTAGAAGAATTACTTGATTATTTAGGATATCAAAATCGTTATCGTTTACAAGTACAAGATTTGCCTAATGAACTTCATCCTGGACAGAGTGCTTCTATCCTGTTAAATGATACTAAGATTGGTATTATGGGTAAGATTCATCCTAGCATTGTAAAGGATGATATCTATGTATTAGAAATCGATTTAGATCAGTTATTTAGTTTCCGTACAAAGAATATGCAATATAAAGAAATTTCTAAATTTCCTGGAATTACAAAAGATGTTGCCTTTGTCGTAAATAAGAAAGTATCCGCTTCTGATTTGATGAAAGAAATTAAAAAAGAAGGTGGCAAACTTCTAAAAGATATTTCTATTTTCGATGTTTATGAAGGCGATAAAATAGGTGATGATGAACGAAGTATTGCTTTCTCCTTGGTTTTTGAAGATGCTACTAGAACATTAAATGAAGAAGAAGTTATGGAAATTTTTAATCGTATCATTGTTGTCGTTGAAAATAAATTAATGGCTAGAGTTAGAGATAAATAAAAAAAGAAGCTAGTGTTGCATAACTAGCTTTTTACTTGACAAAATTTTCTATTTTAGGAATTGTTAATTTTTGTAAATTATTGTATAATTTAATAATAGTGTGATGTTATTTAGAATTGAGGTAGAAATCATGGATAAAGTTTATATTTGTGGACATCAAAAACCAGATACTGATTCTATTACTAGTGCCATTAGTTTATCTTATTTAAAAAATAAATTAGGAATGCATACCGTTCCAGCTAGGATTGGGGAAATTAATGATGAAACTAAGTTTGTATTGAAAAAATTTGGAGTTTCCGCTCCGATTTTATTAGAGGATGTAAAACTTCAACTGAAAGATTTAGATTATCATAAAGATTATTATGTCAATCAAAATATTTCTATTGGACAAGCTTATCAATATATGATGGATAAAGGAATTACAGGAATTCCTGTTGTTGATGATAATAAAAAGTTTATTGGATTAGTCACTATCAAAACCATTGTGAAAGATTTAATTAATGGTGATTTTGATCGATTAATCACATCTTATCAAAATATTTTAGAAACGTTACATGGTGAACAAATTTTAAAATTTGATGAGGAAATTAATGGAGAAATTTTGGCGGCTTCCTATCGAAGTACAACAATTCTTAACACCATTCCTTTATGTTCCAATCATATCTTAATTGTTGGTGATCGTCATAGTGTGATTGAATATGCTATCTATTCCAAAGTAAAATTATTAATTATTGTTGGTGATGGAGAAATCAAAGCAGAACATTTAGAAATGGCTAAACAAAATCATGTCAATATTATTCGAACATCTTATGATACTTTCCATACAACAAAGGTAATTGGTTTATCTAATTATTTAAAAAATGTGATTCCGTTTGATCGGCCTTATACTTTTGATGAAAATACTTATTATGATGATTTTGTCGTAAAAACTAGTAAATTGAAACACAATAATTATCCTATTATCGGTAAAAATGGAATTTGTAAAGGACTCATTCGTATTACAGATATTACTGATAAAAACCGTAAAAAAATTATTTTAGTAGATCACAATGAATTAGAACAAAGTATCGAAGGATTAGACGAAGCAGATATTATAGAAATCGTCGATCATCATAAAATTGGTAATATTTCTACTAAAAATCCTATTAATTTTAGAAATATGTCTGTAGGTAGTACTAATACCATTATTTATCAAATGTATTTAGAAAATAAAATAGATATTCCTAAAGATATCGCTGGATTAATGTTATCAGGAATTTTATCAGATACGCTTTCTCTTACTAGTCCTACTACAACCGAGTTAGATAAAACAGCAGTAAAAGCACTATCTCTGATTGCGGAACTAGAGTATCATCATTATGCTTTAGAAATGTTTAAAGCGGGAACTTCTTTGCAAGGTAAAACTATCGAAGAAATAGTAAATGCTGATATTAAAACATTTGCAAATGCAGATATTAGTTTTGCAATTAGTCAAGTCTTTACTTTAGATATCGATTCTGTATTTGAACATAAAAATGATTATGTTACTTATATTAATCAACTTGCTCAAAATCGCGGCTTTCGATTGGTTTTATTAGTCATTACCGATATTCTTCGCAATGGTAGTTATTTATTATATACGAATCATTCTCAAGAAATTATTGAAGATGCGTTTAATCTTTTAGATATTGAACAAGGACAGTATATTGATGGCGTTGTTTCTAGAAAAAAACAAATTGTGCCAGCTATTATGGATGTTATTCGTTAGATAGAAATATTTATGATAGAAAATCCATATGATATAATAGTTAAAAAGGAGAATTTATGAAAAATGTTATTTTAGTCATTAAAGGTTTTATTATGGGAATTGCTAATATTATTCCTGGGGTTAGTGGTGGAACACTTGCTTTAACTTTAGGAATTTATGAAAACTTTATTAGTGCTATTAGCCACTTATTTTCCAATTTGAAAGAAAATATTAAATTTTTACTTCCTATTTTCATTGGGATTGGATTATCTCTTCTAACCATGAGTAGTGTGATTACGACTAGTTTTGAACGATTTCCGATTCCTACAACGCTTTTCTTTATGGGATTAGTGATTGGTGGAATTCCTATGTTATTTTCCAAAATTAAGGGTTCTAACGAAATGAAAAAGGTTTCTAGTTATGTTATCTTATTTTTTACCTTTGCTTTTGTTATGATACTAGCCTTTTCGAATGAACTATTTGGAAATGGATTAGGGGATGCTAGTTTTGATAATTTAAGTATTTTAGGATATTTTGGATTATCATTTATCGGAATGATTGCAGCGGCAACTATGGTTATTCCAGGAGTTAGTGGATCTTTAGTACTTATGCTATTAGGATATTATTTTCCAATTATTAATGTTATTAAAGAAATTACACATTTTGAATATTTATTTCCTAATATCTTTATTTTATTCTTTTTTGGAATTGGAGTATTGTTAGGAATTGTATTAGTTGCCAAATTGATTGAATGGTTATTAAAAAAATATGAAAAGAAAACTTATTTTGGAGTAGTTGGATTTATTATTGCGAGTATTATCGCAATTCCCGTTTCTGTATATCATGATTTAGGTGCTATTACTTTTACAGTACCCCAAATCATCATTGGAATAATCTTTTTAGTTCTTGGTATTGGAATCGGTTATCAGTTAGGAGAGAAGTAATATGGATATTGGTGTTATTATTTTAGCAATTATACAAGGAATAGCAGAATTTTTGCCTATTTCTTCTAGTGCTCATTTAATTATTTTTCGTGATTTATTTGGAATTGGTGCTAGTAGTGTCAGTGGGGATTTAGCACTTGCTTTTGATATCGCGTTACATTTTGGTACATTACTAGCAATTGCTATTTACTTTTTTAAAGATTTTTGGAATATGGTAATTTCTGGTTTGACAAAAGGTACTAAAACTAAAGATGGAAAATTATTTTGGTATATTGTGGTTGCTACGATTCCCGCTGCTATCGTAGGGGTATTATTTGAAGATGTAATCGAAGAAGCCATTCGTACAAATTATATTTTAATTGGTATAGCTTTAATTATCATGGGTGTTATTATTTATTTTGTAGATAAAAAGTCTAAACAAGAAAAAGATTTTTCAAAGATGTCTTTGAAAGAAGCACTTTTAATTGGTTGCAGTCAAGTATTTGCTTTAATTCCTGGTTTTTCTAGAAGTGGAACAACGATTGCTGCTGCTAGAGGTTTAAAATTAAATCGAGAAGATGCTGCAAAATTTTCTTTTTACTTATCTGCACCTGTTGTACTGGGAGCAGTTGTTCTTTCTATTTTCGATGCCACAACTTTGGCGGCTATTTCTAGTCATTTAAGTATTTTCATCGTTGGGGTAGGGGTTGCCTTTCTATCAGGTCTTTGGTGTATTGAATTTTTACTTCGATATATTAAAAAACATGATTTTCAATTATTTATGTGGTATCGTGTTCTTTTAGGAGTTATCGTTATTATTTATACTTTAATAAGATAGGGTGAGTTTATGGGACTATTGGTTACACTTGTTTTAGGATTATTTGTTTTATTAGGTGCTGGAATTGTATTTCTTACTAAAAATAATGATAAATTTATTCAATTTTCGATTAGTCTTGCTTTTGGTGTCATTTTAATGCTTATCTTTGCAGATTTATTACCAGAAGCTTATGAGACGATTGGTAGTGGTAACTTAATATATAATGTTTTCTATATTATCATTGGTGCTAGTATTGGTTTTTTATTATTAAAAATACTAGATTATTTTGTGCCTGATCACGAAGATAATCCTAGTACTCATTTAGATGATGACAGAAATCTAAAACATATTGGTCTTGTTGCAAGTATTGCGTTAGTCATTCATAATATCGTGGAAGGTATGGCTATTTATTTATTAGTAACTTCTGATATCAAAGCAGGTCTTTTGGCTTGTATTGGTGTTGGACTCCATAATATTCCACTTGGAATGGTGATTGCTTCTACTTTTTATAAGGCAAATCATAGTAAAAGAAATACGATTTTCATTATCTTAGGTATTTCACTTTCTACGTTTGTTGGAGGATTATTTATCTTTTTGTTCCATTTATCTAATATCATTCGATTACTAGAAAGTATTTCTTTAGTCATTACTATTGGAATGTTATTTTATATTTTAATTATGGAATTACTACCTAAAATTCTCTATCATCAAGATCGTAAAATTACGGTATTAGGAATTGCTTTAGGTATCTTTATGCTTGTAATTACTTTATTTCTTTAAAAGAATTGGCTACTTTTTTCTTTTTTTGTTATAATATTTCTCAGAAAGTATGTGATAGTGATGAAACAGGAAAACATCCGAAATTTTTGTATAATTGCTCATATCGATCATGGAAAAAGTACTTTGGCAGATCGTTTGCTTGAAGAAACTGGTGCATTAGAAAAAAGAGAATTAGTGGAACAAACTTTGGATTCTATGGATATTGAACGTGAAAGAGGTATTACGATTAAATTAAATGCTGTTGAATTGCATTATCATTATCACGATCAAGATTATGTTCTTCATTTGATTGATACCCCAGGGCATGTAGATTTTTCTTATGAAGTGAGTCGTAGTTTAGCTGCTTGTGAAGGTGCTTTACTCGTTGTTGATGCTGCACAAGGAATTGAAGCACAAACTCTTGCTAATCTTTATCTTGCTTTAGAACATGATTTAACGATTATTCCGGTTATTAATAAAATTGATTTACCAAATGCCAATCCTGAAAAAGTAAAACAGGAATTAATTGATAATATAGGTTTTCATCCAGATGAATTTATCTTTACTAGTGCCAAAACTGGTGTTGGTATTTCTGAATTATTAACTGCTATTATAGAAAGAATTCCCCATCCTAAAGGAGATAAAAAAAATCCTTTACAAGCATTAATCTTTGATAGTTTTTTTGATTCTTATCGTGGTGTCGTTATTTCTTGTAGAGTCAAAGAAGGAATGCTAAAAAAAGGAGATACTGTTCGTTTTATGGAAACAGGTGCTACTTATGAAGTTACAGAATTAGGGGTAATGACTCCCAAAGAAGTAAAAAAAGAAAGTTTGGAAGCTGGAGATGTTGGTTTTCTTGCTGCAAGTATTAAAGATATTTCTCAAGTAAAAGTAGGAGATACGATTACAAATCATTTATATCCTGCTAGTACACCTTTACCAGGGTACCAACCAATGAAATCCATGGTTTTCTGTGGTATCTATCCAATTGAAACTAATAAATTTGAAGATTTGCGTGATGCTTTAAATAAATTAAAATTAAATGATGCTTCTTTGGAATTTGAACCAGAAACTTCTCAGGCTTTAGGATTTGGTTTTCGATGTGGTTTTCTTGGATTACTTCATATGGAAATTATTGAAGAGAGAATTGAAAGAGAATTTGGAATTGAAATTATTGCTACTTCTCCAAGTGTTATTTATGAGGTGGAATTAACGGATTATACGATACAAATGATTGACTCTCCATGTAACTTACCAGATCGACAAAAAATCTTAAAAATGAAAGAACCTTATATTAAAACTAATATTTTTACTCCTAGTGAATATATTGGTCCTATTATGGAACTTTGCCAAAATAAAAGAGGAACTTATCTTTCTATGGAATATTTAGATCAAACCAGAGTGAATATTCATTATGAAATTCCTTTATCAGAAATTGTGTACGATTTTTTTGATAAGTTAAAATCATATACCAAAGGGTATGCTTCTTTTGATTATGAATTCATTGGTTATAAAGAAAGTAATTTAGTAAAAATGGATATTTTATTAAATGGAGAAATTGTAGATGCTTTCAGTGTGATCGTGCATAAAGATTTTGCTTATAATCGAGGAAAAATAGTAGTGGAAGCCTTAAAAGAATTAATTCCAAGGCAAATGTTTGAAGTACCCATTCAAGCATCTATTGGAAATCATGTCATTGCTCGTACTGATATTAAGGCTCTTCGTAAAAATGTTCTTGCGAAATGTTATGGTGGAGATATTACCAGAAAAAGAAAATTATTAGAAAAACAAAAAGAAGGTAAAAAGAGAATGAAACAAATCGGAAGAGTAGAAGTTCCACAAGAAGCATTTTTAGCAGTATTAAAGATGGATGATGCTTATGACAAGTAGATCCATTTAGTTTATTTGGGAAAGGAAATTATAAATTTGTGATAACTCAAAATAATATCCATTCTATTTATATTCATATTCCATTTTGTAAAAACATTTGTAGTTACTGTGATTTTTGTAAGTTTTACTATCACCAGGATTCCGTTAGTCGGTATTTAAAAGCTTTATCTTTAGAAATTCATAAGAATTATAAAAATGAGGTAGTTGATACCATTTATATTGGTGGAGGAACACCTTCTTCTTTATCCATTTTGGAATTAAACGAACTTTTTGCCATGTTGGATTCTATTTCTGTTAGTTCTAAATTAGAATTTACGGTTGAATGTAACATTCAAGATCTTACGGAAGAGAAGTTGATTTTATTTTTAAAACATAGAGTGAATCGTTTAAGTATCGGTATTCAATCTTTTGATACCAACATTTTATCTTTTTTAGATAGAAATATATCTTTAGACCAAATATTAGCAAATTTAACTTTAGCCAAAAAATATTTTTCTAACATTAATATTGATTTGATTTATGCTGTACCAGGACAAACTTTAGAAGTTCTTGAAAAAGAATTAAAAACCTTTTTATCATTACAGATTCCTCATATTTCTACTTATTCACTCATGATTGAGCCACATACTAAGTTAGGAATTCAAAAAATAATGCCTATTTCGGAAGAATTAGATGGTAAAATGTATGAACTGATTCATACGACATTAACAAAACATGGCTATCAACATTATGAAATTAGCAATTATGCATTACCTGGTTATGAATCAAAGCATAATTTAACTTATTGGAAAAATGAAAAGTATTATGGCTTTGGACTTGGTGCTAGTGGTTATATAGGAAATATTCGTTATACAAATACTAAGAATTTTAATCAGTATTTATCTGGTAATTTTATCAGTGAGACGGAGAATATGAATCCTATTTTAATAGCATCCAATCAAGCTATTTTAGGATTACGTACGATTTATGGTGTTTCCAAAAAGAAATGGAAAGAAATCTCTGACTCTAACTTTGTAGAATATTTTTCTGTTTCTGATTTGGTCGATGAACATATTTTGATTGAAACGGAAGATTCCTATTTTATTAATCCAAAATATTGGTATGTTTTAAATGAAATTTTAGTTAAATTTGTCTGAATTTCTTGTCAAACAGATGTTCATATATTATAATAGTATTAGTGATAATGAGGAGTAGTGATTAATATGCTAGATACAGTAGATAAGATTCATTTTTTTGAAAAAGAGTTGAATTATATCCAAACTTCAGAATATTTAGAAGATTTAAAAACTTTAATTAGTCTTTTACCAGATTATTTTTTTCAAGTTGCTGCCTCTTCGACAGGAAAATATCATCCAAATTTTGCTTTAGGGGAGGGTGGACTTCTGCGACATACAAAAGTAGCTGCACGATTGGCTTATGAACTACTTTCGGATTCTTGTATTGGAGATAAATATAATCAGCGAGAAAAAGATTTAATGATAATAGCCCTAATTATGCATGATGGATTAAAACATGGGATTCCTGAAGAAACTTATACTAGGGTAGATCATCCTTTACTAGTGAGTAAATTTATACAGGAACATAAATCTCAATTAAAGATGAATGATGAGGATATCAATTTTATTTGTAAGGTCATTGAATCACATATGGGACCTTGGAATCGTCATCCCTATACCAAAGAAGAGATTCTTCCTATTCCTAAAGATAAATACCAGAATTTTGTTCATATGTGCGATTATCTAGCAAGTCGAAAATTTTTAGATATTCATTTTCAAGATAATGATATTATAGATTAGGTGATGATATGGAAAAAGGTAAGTTAATCGTAATTGAGGGAACTGATTGTTCTGGAAAACAAACACAAAGTCAATTATTAGAAAAAAAATTAAATGCTATGGGAATCAAAACTATTTGTTTATCCTTTCCTATGTATGATACTCCTACAGGTCAAATTGTTGGTGGTCCTTTATTAGGAAGAAAAGAAAATGGAACTTGTTTTTTTTCGGAGGGACCTGTTAATATCGATCCTAAAGTGTTTTGCCTTTATTTAGCCGCAGATCGTAAATACAATTATCCTAAAATTGAAAATTATTTAAAGCAAGGATATTATGTTATCTTAGATCGCTATGTTAGTTCTAATATGGCACATCAAGGAGCTAAAATTGAAGATCCTGATGAGCGTTTTCGATTATTTCAATGGATTGATAAATTAGAATATTGGTTATTAGAATTACCAAAACCAGATCTTACTATTTTTTTACATGTTCCTTTTCACATTTCTAAAGAACTTCGTAAAAATAGGGAATTTCTTGATGGTAATGAAAAAGATGATCATCATTTAATGTGTGCCGAAAAAGTATATGTGGAACTTGCTGGTTTATATAATTGGAATGTGATTAATTGTGTAGAAGATGATCACTTACGTTCAATTGATACTATTAATAATGATATCTTGAAAATTATTTTAAATGACTCTCATTTGCGTTAAAAAAAGCATATATTAGTTTATATGCTTTTTCTCATAGATTGAAAGTAAGATGACTACTCCCAATCCACATAGCGATATTATTTTTCCTAAATCAGCCCAAGGAGCACGAAATTCTAATGAGATTTCATGATTTCCTGCTGATATGGGGAATCCTATAAAAGCTTCATTTACCATTTCGATTGGTGTTTGTTTGCCATCTACTAATAGTGTAAAACCGTCATCATAAGGAATTGTAAAAATGAAATAACCATCGTCTAACACATGGATTTTTCCTTCTAATGAATCACCTTTGGTTTTGGTAAAATCAATTTGTAATGGTGAAATTTCTTCCATGTTATCAAAGAAAGAGTAGGGGATTTCGTCAATTTCAATATTGGAAATTTGATAGTTTCCTTTACTAAAAGTGATTACTAATTCTTTTAATTCTTGTTGACTTGAAATCACATAATCAAAGGTTCTGTTATCATTATAATATTTCCAACTTCGACAAGTTAATTTATTTTGTATTTGATTGATGGTGATAATGCTATCTCCCATTTTACAACTTGGTACACTATCCATTTGAAAATGAATTATTAATGCGGAATTGGTTATAGGTTGTTTTAAATTTAAAATGATTTTTCCATCGTTTTGACTATCTATTTGATAACCATTTTCTAGTTTTTGATAAGTTACATTTTTACTACTTTGATAGACAAAATCATTCTCTAAACTAAGACTTTGAGTTACAAAATTTAGATTTTTATTTTGACTTTTTCCAGAAATAATAATATGGTTTAAATAAGCTTCTAATTTTTCAGTATTTGATAATTGTTCATATTCTTTTTGGTTTAAAAGATGGCTACTTGCCCAACCAATTGGATATACATTTTTATTTTCGTATAGGTTCGTATTTCCGTATTCTTTTATTTTTTGATAACCATAGGGAATATTCTCATTGGCTAATAAATATCGAATACCCATAAATTTGAAAAAGAATAAATTATTTGTTTGATTCAACATAAGATAGTTACGGTAAATATCATTATTGTTGAACTTTTGATAGAAAAAATTTCGATAATTTAAATTAGAAGTCGACGAATAAATTGTAGTTCGATAATCCAAACTACCATAAGAAAAATTTAGAGCATAGGATTTATTTATTTCATCTTGATAGCGATAAATTGATTGTGTATGATGATTCATATTGTCCATAATCTCTTTCTTTTGATTGGATAGTAGTGTTTGATATTCAGAGATAGTGATTAAATCATCTTGAAAATGATTGATATTAGCAGAAATCACAGATAGTAATAGCATTGGAACTAAGTATCGATATTTTTTCTTTTTTTGATAACAATGTATTAAAAAAAGTGAAAGTAAACATTCTAAATAAAAATATATATAGACATTTTCTTGTTGAAATCCAATTAGAATAAAAGTTATGATAACTGCAAAAATAATAAATTTTTTCCAAGTAATCTCATTATCTTTTCTATCATTTATCATGTTCGCAATAAAAAGTAAAAATAAAGGCATAAAAGGAATAAATACTTTTCCATTTTGATATAAGTTACCATTTAATAATTGATTAAATAGGGGGATTGTGATGATAATTCCTAATAGAATGGGAATTATTTTTTGCTTGTTCTTTACAAATATAATTTGATAAAGAAGTGCTATCCAAGCAATTGATGTAAGACCAACACCATAGACACCATACATGAGATTATATATATTTACCTTTGGAATGAATAGTTGAAAATTGAAGGATAGGGAAGTAGCATTTCTACCATGAATGATAATGTACATTACAGGTAATAGGAGAATACTTGCTAATATAATTCCTAATAAGATGTGACATAAAAATATACCCATTTTTTTCATGATGCTTTTCCAAGAATCATTAGAATATTTTTGTAAAAAATAATATAGTCCATATAAAATAATCGTAATTAAACTACCAATGCTATAGTAATAACTTGTTAAAATAATGAAACAAATATTTACGATGAGAAAAATACTTTTCTTTTTTTCAATATAGCGAATGACTCCCATTAATGCTAGTATTAAAAATGGCATATAACTAACGAACATAATATGTCGGTGAGCTTGAAACATAAAACTATTCGAAAATAAAAAGAATAAAGAGGTAATGAAACAGATCGTAGAATTGATATTATTTTTCCTTAAGAATAAATAGAATAGGATAATGGAGATAATCACTACTAAAATACTACTGATCATAATGTAGGTTCCCATAGGAATTAAAGGCAATAAATAAGATAGTAGGATAATCGGATTATATAATCCATAGTACGCAAAATAGAAAATGTTTTGTCCTGCTCCTAGTTGAGGCGCAAAATTTGGAAATATATTACCTGTTTGATAAAAAAGATTACGAAAATATGTAGGAAAAGTGATATGTTGTCTAATCCAATCGACATTGGAACCAAAAATAAATTGAAACCTGGTAATTAGTAGTACTTGTATGAGAGCTATTAATATTAATAATAGTATATGAATGTGGGTTTGTTTTGTTGTGTGGTTTTCTAATTTTAATGTCTTCTTCATAATTTTCACCATTTTTATTTTACTACATTCATAGGAAAAGGGCAAATTACTAGAAAAAATAGTAAAAAGATTGTATAATAAGATTGAGATGATGAAATATGGTAAAAGATAAATTCACAATTACTGATAAGATAGATGAGTATCTTAGCAGTTTATTAACGGAGCAACATTTATCAAAAAACACAAAAATTACTTATGAAAACGTGTTAAAACAATATAATGAATATTTTAAAAAACATCATATAAATTACATCTATGATATTAATAAAGAAGATATTCTTCATTATTTAGAAGAATTAAAAGAAAAAAAATTAAAGCCACAAACTATTGCTCATCATTTAACGGTTATTAAAAATTTTCATAAATTTCTCCTTCAAAATGAATATTTGGATAAAAATATTGCTGCTAGTATTGAACGTCCTAAATTAGTCAAACAACTTCCTAATGTTTTAAGTATTGAAGAGGTTCTTAGTTTATTAGATATTCCTTTAGAAACACCATTTGACTATCGTAATAAATGTATGTTAGAATTATTGTATGGTACTGGATTACGAATTAGTGAATTAATTAATCTTACTATTAATGATATTGATTTAATTAATTGTACGGTACGTTGTATTGGAAAAGGAAATAAGGAAAGAATTGTTCCTATTAATGATTATGTTATTGATTCTGTTAACCAGTATTTAATGAAAAGACCCCTTCTTTTAAAAAATAATACTACGAAAGAATTGTTTTTAAATAGGGAAGGGAAAAAGATTAGTAGAGTTGGTTTTTTTAAAATTTTAAAAAATCTTCTCTTACAAAAAGGATTGAATCCTAACATTTCACCTCATACCTTAAGACATAGCTTTGCAACTCATTTGCTTGAGTATGGTGCTGATTTGAGAGTGATTCAAGAAATGCTAGGGCATAGTGATATTTCTACTACTAGAATTTATACTCATGTAACGAATACAAAAATTAGAGAAGATTATGAAAAATATCATCCAAGAAATGAGAAAGTGTAGAGTGATAATATGAAATTTAAAAGAGTATTTTTAATTATTTTAGATTCGTTAGGAGTAGGGGAAGCTTTAGATGCAAGTAATTATGATGATAATGGTGCTAATACTCTTGGCCATATTAAGGAACACTATGATTTATTTGTTCCTAATTTAAAAAAATTAGGTTTTTTAAATACCATTAATATGGATGAAAATAAAGAAGTAGAAGCTTATTATACGATTGCTCGACCTACTAATCCAGGAAAAGATACTTTAAATGGACATTATGAAATTATGGGTATCAAAAATGATATTCAATTTAAGACTTTTATGGATAATGGTTTCCCAAGAGAATTGTTAGATCAAATTGAATTTGCTACTAATCGTAGAGTTATTGGTAATAAAAATTGTAATGGTTTAGATATTATTCAGGAATTAGGTGAAAGACAGTTACAATATGGTTCATTAATTGTATATACTTCTAATGGTTCTAATTTGCAAATATCTGCTCATGAAAATAGTATACCTGTTGCTAAATTATATGAATATGCTGAAAAAATTAGAAAGATTGCTTTACGTGAAGAATGGAAAGTAGGAAGAGTCATTGCTCGGCCATTTACAGGAAAACCAGGTAATTTTAAGTTTACTAATGAAAGACAAGATTATGCTGTTAAACCACCTACTATGAGTATTATGAATTTCTTAAAGGAAAATAATTATAGTGTTATTTCTATTGGTAAGATAGCAGATGTATTTGATTGTGAAGGTATTACTAAGGTAATTAAAGCTAAAAATAATCATGAAGCATTGAATAAATTAAGTGATATTATGACCAAAAATTTTACTGGATTGTGTGCAGTTAACTTAAGTGATTTTGATAGCGAATTTGGTCATAAACGGGATTTAGAAGGTTATGCTAAGGCAATTGAAGAATTTGATGTAGAAGTCCCTATGATTTTAAATAAATTGGAAACAGAAGATTTATTGATTCTTACTGCTGATCATGGTTGTGATCCTACTTTTAAAGGTTTTGATCATACAAGAGAAAATGTACCAGTTATTATATATGGTAGAAATTTAAAAGAACCAAAAAAATTGGATATTTTAAATTCGATGTCAGATATAGGTGCTACTATTGCTGAAAATTTTCAAGTAAATAAACCATTTATTGGCGAAAGTTTCTTAGAAAAATTAAAATAATATCTTAAAAATTTTTATAAAATAGAGTAGAGAAGAGGACTTGCTAAGAAAAAAAGTAGGGGATTAGTCCTCTACTTTTTCTTTATTGCATTCGAAACTTCTACAAAGAGTTTCTTGATTTTTGGTTGCATCTTTATTGTTACAATCACATCCAACTTGGATTTCTTTTAAAGTACAATTATCATCATTTTGAAATTTACAAGATTCAACTTTGCATTTAATTTTTTGATTGTCTTTTTTCATATTAAATACTCCCTTCATTTTTAGTATGTACTCTTCCCCTATTTTTATACAAAAATTAAGAGAGTAGTAGTGGAATTAAAAAAATGGGTTGATGAAATATAAAGAATAATAAGATAGATAATCATCTTAAAATTGAAATAAATCTTTAACAATATAAAATTTTAGTAAATGAACGGTAAATTTAAAATTTAATTAAAATAAAATTTAAAATGATTTCATATTTATATAATAATCTTATTATAATTATTATCAATTTTTATTAAGAGATATGTATATTATATTATTATAGTAATTTCTAATATATAAATACATTCTATATTTATTATTTAATCAATAAGTTAACATAACATCAATTATACGAAGCTACAAATTAATAACTTTATATTATCTAGATGCTGATTTATTACTAATTTTATATAATTTCGAGTTCTATATCTTCTGTATTATTATCCATTTTATTAAATTTTTCTATTACATTATCATAGTTTTTGATTTCTTTTATAAAGATTGAACTATTTTTATTTGGTGCTAAGATATATACTTTATTTTTAGTTCTGGTTATTGCTACATAAAATAATCTTCTTTCTTCTGCAAATTCGATATTTTCTTCTGTATCATTATTTAAGATAGCTAATATTTCTTCCTCTTTAATTTTAGTTGGGAAACCATATTTGGCATCTTTAGCATTTAAAATAATTACTTGATCATATCCTAGTCCTTTTGCTGAATGCACAGTTAAAAATTTGATATTCATATCTTTATGTTGAGTATAAATAATTTCATTTTGAGAAATAATTCCTTCTTTAAAATGTGAATTTTCTAAAAATATTTTTTTATCATTATTATATCTTCCTAATAACAATACTGTATGTTGTGGATTTGTATGATAAATATACTCTAATATTTGTTCTAATAAGCATGAAATATTTTCTGTTTTATCATAATAAATAATTTCAATGGGATTTTTTAGATGTTTATTTGAATTTAATTTTTTATTAAATTGATCACTATTTTTTAAAACAAAATCACCAGCTATATCGATTAATTCTTGACTATTACGATAGGTATTGGTAATTTTTAATATCTCACCATATCCCATAAATTCACAGAAATTTGTAAATAATTTAATATCAGAACCACTAAAACTAAAAATAGCTTGCCAATCATCCCCTACTCCAATAATTTTTGCATTGAATACTTCAGAAATTTTTTGTAATAAGTTAAATCTTTGATTCGAAATATCTTGATATTCATCTACAATAATATATTTATATTTAGTATATTCTTCTTTCAGTGGTTGATTTTCCATATAGCGATATGCATAATTTACCATATCTTCAAAATCAATTAAATAATTACTATGGATTTGCTTATTATAGTATTTATAAAATTTATACATAATATTCAATTGTTCTTTTACAACATTATTTTTTGTTTTATTTTGCAATGTTATAAAATCTTTTTCTGTATAGCTATTACTTTTAAATTTTGCTATAAATTTTATAACTAAGTCTACAAATTTATAAATTTGTGAATTCTTTTTGGTTTCCATAATTCTTTGAAAAATTTCTTGATCAGATTTTGGAAAACAAAAAATTCCCTTTTCTTCTAAATCATTTTTTAATTTCGTTAGATAATTAGTAGATGAAAAATTATCATCTGGTTATACTTCGATTAACTCAGTTTGATACTTTTGATGTAAAATTTTTTTCTTTTGAATCAGATAATTATATTCTAAAATTTCTTCTTTAGAATATCTTCCATATTGCATATATTTTGTTAATCCATAAAATTCAATATAAATTTTTTTACCTTTGGGACCATAAACAGTAAAATCTGGATTATAATTAATTCTATTTTCAGATTCCTCATATTTTTCTTCATAGGAATATTCGATATTATTCGTAAATAAAAAATTAGCTATAATAGTTTCTGGTTTTGAACGTAGAAATTCGCCATTAATTGATTGATTGTGATCTAATCGAGATTCCATTTGACTAGTGTTATATTCTTTTAAATGTCCTTTTTCTTTTTCATATGTTATTTTGATAAAATGATTCCAATAATCTTCAAAATTTAAATAATTTGCACAACTGGAATCAAAAAAAATATCATTATGAAATAAATCTTTTATATGAAAAAGTTCTTTTTTATCTTTAAATATAGTTTCTTTTATATATTTATTAATAATTTCTTTTTTGTCTTTTTCTTCAATTGCTTTTACTTTTTTTGTTAATCTACTATTTAATATATCTAAACCTAGTTTATGAAAGGTTTCAACATTTACTTTTAAATTAAAATCTTGATTGATTCTACTATCTAATTCTTCAACAGCCTTATTGGTGAAGGATAAAACAACAATTTCATCCGATTTGATATGACATTTGTCAATTAAATATTTAACTTTTGCAGTCATTGTAGTAGTCTTGCCACTACCAGCTCCAGCAATTACTAGTGAGTAATCTTCATCTGTTAATATCGCTTTTCTTTGTTCCATATCTAATTTTATAGAAGGGTCTACTGCATCAAAAATATGATCAAAATAGTTTTCGTATTCTATCAATTTTTTTTCGACAAATTTTTTATTATGGTTTATTATCCAATTATCAATATTATTTGATATGGTAATTAAATTTTCTTTTATATTGGTATTTGGTAACTTTTGAATAGTATCAAATAATATCGTATATTGATCTATTATCTCTTGGTATTCCTTTTTGCTGATATAGCTGTCTTTTTGCAATAATTGATAGATTTTTAAATATAGTTCATTGTAACTATTATTTTGCATGATACCACCTATTATTTTATTCTTTAATATTATTAAGTTAACTATATCATAAATTTTTTCATAATAAAAGAAAAAAGAATGACTTTTCATTCATTCTTTTACACTTTTCTTGATTCAATTTCAGCAATCTTATCTAAAACTTCTTTTGCATTTTCATTATTGATTTCGGTATATCCTAGTTCTTTTAATGCCTGTATTTTTGCAGTGTTTAATTCTTGAGTTCTACTTAGCACTTCTTCCTTTTTATGCTCAATTTCTTGTACGAAACGTTTATGAGTTTCCGCAATTTTACTTTTAGAAGCACTATTGCTATTGTATAAAGTCATAGCTGAAAACATAATACTTTCAAAAATAAATTGTTTATCTTTATTAAATACATATTCCTCATGATCAATAAATCCCATTGATTTAGCAATGTATCCTAACATGTAATTCAATTCTTTTGTTGTTCCCATAGATTGTAAAAAATAATATAGGTAGCGATAACTGTTATAAACTTCCTTTGTCTTATCGTCAGTAAGTTTTTCTTTTAATAACTGAATAATATTTGATAATAATTCTTGTTCTTTTTTACTTAAACCTTTTAAACCAGGAATTACTTCTTTATCGTTATCTTCTTTGACTCCATCATTTAATCTATTTTCTACTTGAATAATATATTCTCCATCTACTTTTAATTCATCTAATTCCGAAATATCTTTAATACCTAGTAAACAAAGAATTTTCATTACTTTTTCCTTTGGCCAATTTTCTAATTGTTCTTCTGCAAGATAGTTATAAAGCATTTGGCGAGAAACTCCTAGATACTTTGATAATCTAACCTTTGAAATTCCTAATTCTGAAAGTATTTTTTTAAGATTTTGCATATCTATGACCTCCTAATATAATTTTATCATATAATAAGAAAAAAACAAGTAGTAAAGTTGACATATTATTTACAAAATATACCATAATTTTTTGTTATCTTTACATACGGTCTTGATAATTCCTCCACCAATACATTTCTCCCCATCATATAATACACATGCTTGTCCAGGTGTTACTGATTTTACGTTGTGATATTTGACTAGTATTTCTCCGTTTTCTAAATATTCCAATTGTACAGGATAATCTGGTGCTCTATAACGAAATTTGGCACTACAACTTGTTGGTCTTTCTGTAGTATTAAAATTCACACTATCAATAATACAACTATCAGATATCAAATATTCATTATCTTCACCTAAAGCAATGTATAAAATATTTTTTTCTAAATTCTTACCTACTACAAACATTCTGTCGTCGGTACCACCAATATCTAATCCTCTTCTTTGTCCAATGGTATAATACATTAAACCAATATGTTTTCCAACTACTTCATTGGTTTCAATATTTACAATATCACCAGGTTGATTTGGCAAGTAATTTTTTAAGAAATTTTTAAAATTTCTTTCACCAATAAAGCATATTCCTGTTGAATCCTTCTTTTTAGCCGTAATTAAACCATATTCGGAAGCAATTTTCCTTACTTCTGGCTTTTCTAATTCTCCAATTGGAAATAGTACATTTTCTAGTTGCTCATGGGATAATTGGGATAAAAAGTAAGTTTGATCTTTATTACTATCCTTTGCCCTTAGCAACTGTCCATTTTCAATTCTTGCATAATGACCCGTAGCGATATAATCTGCACCTAATCTTTTGGCTTCTCGTATAAAATAATCAAATTTGATATATTTATTACACATAATATCAGGATTTGGGGTTCTTCCCTTTTTTAATTCATCCAAGAAGTATTCAAATACATAATCCCAATATTCTTTAACAAAATCAATTCTATGTAACGGAATATTTAACTTATTACATACTGCTAATGCATCATTATAGTCTTGTTCTTGTGGGCAAATATCATTATCTAGATTGGGATTACCTAAAATATCACCATTAATCGAAGTATCCCAATTTCTCATAAATAGGCCAATGACTTCGTAGCCTTGCTGTTTTAACAAAATTGCAGCTACACTACTATCTACTCCCCCACTCATTCCAATTACTACTTTTTTTCTATCATTCATCTACTTTCACCTACTACCATTATTATAAGGTTTTCAGTATTCTATTACAAGAATAAATTCATTAAAAATGGTGCTAAGAAGATTTCTAATATGGAAGAAATTACGATTCCTATGATACAGATTCCTGTAATTTGATTATAACGTTTAAAAACTTGTGCAAGATTGATAGTTTCTTTTAAAAACAATACTTTAAATAAGCGTGCTGAAAAATTGATTGCGTAAAATCCCATCAGTAACAGCATCACTAATAATAATATATGGTGTGGAAAGATGTATCCTATGGAAATCAAAAAACCTTTCATTCCATAATTATAAATAATAGATGATATACTAAATCCTAAAATAAAGCCTTTTAAAAATAGTAAAAATAATACGATAGGAATGCCAATAATGGAAATACCTAATAACCAGATTCCTAATAAGTAAATTAAATTGGTTGATATACTATTAATCAAAGAAGAAATGTAGTTTAATTTTTTGGTATGTATATTTGTAAAGAAAATTTCTAGTTCTTGTTTTACCAAAGACTTGTCCTCTTTTGAAATAAAAAATATAAAAATAATTCCACTGATAATTCCAACAAGTATCATAACAGATAAAAATAAATATTTCTTTTTTTGATTGGTAATGCTTTTATGTATTCTGTTCTTTATTGCTTTCATTTCTATCACCTACTTAATCATATTGTCCATATAAAAAAATATGATTAAATATTTTACAATTTGCATAAATTTTATTATAATGTTACTGAGGTGTTATAAATGAATAAAAAAATGTTAAAAGGAATGGCAATTTTCTTAACGCTAATTATGCTTGGATCTTTTATTGCCGGAATTTTAGTTTATTTCATGTAAAAAGCACTTTTATTGAAGTGCTTTTTTAATGTTTATTTTTCACATACTAATTCAACTTTAATTTCATAATCAGTCTTTTTGAATGGATCAACTGGATAAAATATAATTTGACTATCATCATAACTACATTTTCTCTCATCAAATTCTTTTTTAGCTTCTTCACTAAGAGGGTTTATAACCGTTAAGCTTGTGATATCAAGACTAATACCAGAATCTTTAAAAACGGAAATAATATCGGCATTACCTTCATAATAAGAATTCTCATAATAATCTTTACCAGATTCTGTTAATATTTCCTCTAATGTTTGTTTCTTTTCAACGTTTGGTAAGGTATGCGCATCATCTTTAAATATAAATATACAAGCAATTATTACTATTAATAAGGCTACTACAACTCCACTAATTATGATTATTTTCTTTTTATTTTCCATACTATCCTCCTATTTAATCTTTCAAAAAAAATGGTTTTAAAGTAATCTTTGTTTCTTTTGATGTATCTGTTTTGACTATTTTATACAAACCTAAATGATATTCTGTCACTGTTTTTAAATCGGTTTCTGTCTTTTTGGTATTTAAATACCAAATAGGATCTTCATTATTACTGATTCGTTGCATATTAATAATTCCGATTCCAGCTTCTAATACGATTACTATAAATAATATAATTGTTAATACATTTATTATTATTTTGCTTACTTTCTTTTTCTTCTTTTTGGAAACTTTTTCAGGTTCTATTTCTAATGTCTGTTTTAATTCTTCACTAATATTCTCATTTTCTTCAAAATCATCAGTCTCTATATTAGATATATCATCCCAATTATGACTAGAAAAATCGCGATTGTCCGTATTTTCTGAGTCATCGTTATTATAATCCATACTATTTACTCCTTTCTACTATATATTTTCATTCTAACACAATAAATAAAAAAAGTAAATAATTATCATGTTAGTTCTTCGATAATGTTAAATGAAAAAGTAAATTGCGTTCAAAGATAAAGAAATGAAATTTAGTCTTTCAATAAATTTAGTCAAGGACGAACGATAGTGAGTTCATCGAAGATCCTTGACTAAACCACATATTTATAATATTATTTGGCAAAAGCATTCTTGTGCTTTTGCTTACTAAATGATAAAATAACTATCTATAAATATGAACCATATAATATTAGATTCTGAAATTTAGTTTTGCATAAAATTAGATCTAATACTTTTTTGTGTGCTTTGAAACATTAAATTTTATATACATGATAGTTTAATTCCTTTAAAACTTTCTATAAAACTACAATTTAGTCTTACAAATTCCGTTTCTTGTTACTTTCTGAAATTTAACTTTTCATTTGAGCGTTCTTCGATAACAGAGATAATTAATGTGGAGCAAAGTTCAATAAATGATTTAATATTATCTAAATTAAAGGTATAAGATTTTTGTTCTTTTGTATTTTCAATGATAATACCAGTGTGATTAATTAATAACGATAATTTTTCAACGGGGATTTCATCCATTTGAATTTTGGGAATCACTGCTTCTTCATAGAATAAAGATAAATCTAATTGGTAGTAATCGATTAGTTGAATATTTAAATTGGTATAATCTTGGTAAATTAATTTCTTGTAAGTCTCAGGATTTTTTTCAATTGTTTCACCATTTAATAAGTGAATCGTATTTTTTTCTATAATTTCACTAACAAAGTATTTATCCCACAATAAATCTGTATATAAATGGATAAAATATCCCATGAGGAAAGGATCTGTTAATTGAGACTGGTATTTCTTTAAAAATTTATCGATATCAATATGATTATCTTCCGTTAAAAAATGACTTTTTTCTTTTGTCTGTCCAATGTGTTTACTAAGATCTGGAGCAATAGAACCTAAAAGAAGCATGTTTTCTGGAAATTTTAATTTTTGATTAATTTTTTTAGCTATACACATATGAATTACCGAACTTGCCATATCTTCACATCCTTTATTTTATCTACTATTATTATACCCTTTTTATTTCAAATATAAAAGAGTGAATTCATTATTCACTCTTTTTTTCCCCTTCTTTTAACATAGTAGTAATAAAAATTCCATATCCTTTTTCTGGATCATTGACAACGACATGGGTAACAGCACCAATTACTTTATTATTCTGAATGATTGGACTTCCACTCATTCCTGCTACTACTCCACCCGTTTTTTCTAATAATTTCGTATCAGTAATTTGAAATAAAATATTTTTGGTTGGATTATTTTGATCGATGTGAAGAATTTCAATTTCATAATTTTCCATTTTACTTCCATCAATAACTGTTCTTATTTGAGCTTTTCCTAATTTTACATTGTCTGGTTCCTCAACCTCGATGATGTCTTCATTAGGAAATTCTTCTTGATAAGTACCAAAAATACCGCTTTCTTCATTGGCAGTAATAGTTCCATATACTTCATCGATATAAAATTTGGCTTCTTTGGAACCTGGCGTTCCATTTTGACTAGCCTTAATTCCTGTTACTTCGGATTGATAAATTTGTCCATCTTGAATTTCTACTTTTTTTAAAGTAGATTTTTCAGCAATTTCATGACCTAAAGCACCAAATATTCTGGTTTCTGGATCAATGTAAGTTAACGTACCAATTCCATTAATTTGATCTTTTACATATAAACCTGTTTTATAAATTCCATTTTGATCTTCTTTTAATTCTAATGTAGTATTCATTTCTTTGTTGTTTCGCAAAAAGGAAAGTTCAATTGTGCCTTTTTCTTTATTTTTGTCGATAATAGAAATCATTTCTTCTACAGAAGATACATTAATATCATTAATTTTGGTAATGAAATCTCCCACTTGTAATCCTGCATCTTCGCCTATATAATTATCTTCTACTTTGTAAAATCCTACTATCATGACATATTTAGATTGGACTTTTATCCCAATATTTTCTCCACCTAGTATAATTTTATTCGAATATGCAAATACTATAGATGGAAATAAAGTTAAAAGAAGAAAGGAAAACATGAGTAGTTTCTTTTTAAAATTCATTCCAATCACTCCTTTTAAAAATTAACTACATTAGTATTATGAGATATTTATGCAAATATATATCTTGTAAATTATGCCAAAAAAAGAAGAATTATTCTTCCACATTGAATTCTTCTAGTTCTCCTTCTTTATTTAATATCTTATTTACTTTTTCTTCTGCATTTTTTAATTTATCATCGCAGATTTTAGCTAATCGAATAGCTTCATTAAAATTTTCGATTGCATCATCTAATGGAATACTTCCACTTTCTAATTTTTTTACGATTGTTTCTAATTTTTCAAGATTTTCTTCAAATGTAGGTTCTTTTTCTTTATTTGCCATATATCCTCCTAAATTTTTAAAATATTATTTATAGTTGCATCTATTTTTCCATCTGTTAATTCTACGGTAATTTGATCTTCTTTTTTTAAATTTTTAATACTAGTAATTACTTTCTCATTTTTTCTAGTAATGGTATAACCACGTTTTATTGTTAGTAGTGGATTTAATATTTCTAATTTATTTAAAAATATTAAATATTTGTTTTTATTTTTTTCTATGATTTGATTAATCGATAAATTCATTTTTTCTATTTTTAAATCGAATTGATGTCTTTCTTCTTTTAATAAAGAATCCATCACTAGACGAAATTTTTCGTAAATGGTATCAAATTTCTGTTCTTTTATTTCATAGATAGAAATAGGATTTTTTAATATATAACTATTCTGTAACGTTTTTAATTTTTCTTTGTTTTCTTGAATTTTTTGATTCATTGATTTATTTAATCTTAAATTTACTTGATTTAAGTAATTATAAAAATCTGTTTGATTGGGAACTGCCATTTCAGCAGCACCAGTAGGCGTTGGAGCCCTTAAATCAGCAACAAAATCGGCGATAGTAAAATCAATTTCATGTCCAACTGCAGAAATTACAGGAATGGGACATTCATAAAGTGCTCTTGCTACATTTTCATCGTTAAAGCACCAAAGATCTTCAATACTTCCCCCACCCCGGCCAACAATTAAGATATCTAAGTTGTATTCACTAGCTTTTTGGATTTGGGAAACAATTTCTGGTGCAGCACTGGCACCTTGTACTAAGCTAGGAAATAAAATTGTTTTGGTAATGGGCCATCTTCTTTTAATGGTTGATAAAATATCTTTAATTGCTGCTCCTGTTGGAGCTGTAATGATACCAATAGTCTCTGGAAAACGAGGAATTCTTTTTTTTCTACTGGGATCAAATAAGCCTTCTGCTTGCAGTTTCTTTTTTAATTTTTCATATTCTATATAGAGATTTCCGATGCCATCTTGTTGCATTTCTTCTACATAAATTTGGTATCCTCCTGTTGTTTCATAAACACTAATACGACCTGTTACCATTACTTTCATCCCATCTTCTGGAATAAAATTTAATTTACTGGCTTGAGAATAGAACATTACCGCATTAATACGGGAAGATTCATCTTTGATAGTGAAATATAAATGACCACGTGTATGAGCTTTATAATTAGAAATTTCTCCTTTTAAAAAAACATGATTTAAATTGGTATCCTGATCAAATTTAAATTTTAAATAACGATTTAATTGACTAACAGTAATATACTTATCTTCCATAATTTTACCTATTCATTTTCATGATAAACTTCATCTAAAACTGCATTGATCATTTTCGTAACTTTTTCATCACTATATTTTTTAGAAAGTTCAATGGCCTCGTTAATGGCAACAACTGGTGGTGTTTCTGTATAACGAAGTTCATAAATTCCTAAAGATAGAATTGCTTGATCTACTTTATTTAAACGTTCCATAGGCCAACTTTCTAGATAATGATTGGCTAATTCATAAATTTCTGTTTGATGCTTTAAAATGTTATCGATAGAAGTCGTTACAAAATCATTTTCTATTTCTAATTGTTCTTTGATTAAAGAATGAATATTAAATTCAATACCAGATTCTTTTAAAATAAAGATTTGGTATAGAACTTTCATGATAATTTCTCTCAATTCACTTCTATTTTTCATATTACATCACCTGTTTATTAGTTTAACATAAACTCTTATAAAAGTCACTTTTTTTAAAATATTTTCAAAAAAAAGACTAACTGTAGTCTTTTTTTTATTTCTCTATTTATTTTCTTTTTGCTAGTCTAGGATAATTTTTTCCATTGATTTCACCATAGATTGATACTTCCTTGATGTTTTGAAATGGGCCTAAACCATTTTCATCTACAAAACTGTTAAATGCTAAGGTCAATTCTTCATATTGATTTCCTTTTAAAGCAATTCCATAAGCATTTGTAAGGTAATCATATTGCAAGAAGAATGGTGTTTTTAGAAAGTCACTTGCTTCTTGAATATATTCTGTGATTTCTTTGGTTAATTCTTGATTTTTGGAACCTTTTTGATTCGATAAATAAGCAATTCCTATTTGATAATAACCACATGGAAAAGGTACTGCATTTTTATTAAACCAAAAAACTTCTTTTTCTAAATTATTTTGCTGTAAAAATAACTTGGTATGATCGATTGCTTTTGTATAGTATTCTTGATATATAAATAGTATTTGTTGAAAATTATGGTAAAATTCTTTTGTTTTTGATTTTGGAACAATCAATTTCATATGATTTTTAATCATATCAAACGATGCATTATTATTCGTCATAAATATTGGAGCATATAATTCTGAATTTATCATTAAATGTTTGATATCGTTCATAATACCTCCCCTTTCATAGTGGTACTTATTATACACTCTATTCGATAAAAAGTCAATTTCTTCTTATGATTTCTTTTGTATTTCTTTTTTCAATTCATAGAGAAGATTCAATGCTTCTATTGGAGTTGTTTCTAGTGGATTTAATGCTTCTAATTTTTCATAGATTACATCTTTTTCTTCTTTTTTAGGAGTATCAATATCTAGAAATAAACTAGTTTGAGTAAAGGTTTCTTTTTTAATACTTTTATGTTCATAGATATTTAAAATTTCATCTGCTCGTTTAATTAATTCATCAGGTAAATGAGCAAGACTAGCTACATGAATACCATAACTTTTATCGACAGCACCATTTTTAATTTTATGTAAAAAAGTAATTTTCCCTTCCTCTTCAATAGCACTTACATGCACATTTTTTAAATGTGGTAATTCGTTAGCTAAACTAGTTAATTCGTGATAATGGGTAGAAAATAAAGTTTTGGCCTTAATTTTATCATGAATATATTCTAAAATAGCTTGTGCTAAACTCATACCGTCATAAGTAGCAGTTCCTCTACCTAATTCATCAAATAAAATTAAACTATTTTCTGTTGCTTGTTGGATGGCAGTATTGGCTTCTTTCATTTCTACCATGAACGTACTTTCCCCACTTACTAAATCATCACTAGCACCAATTCTAGTAAAAATTTGATCAAAAATCGGCATCGTACAACTTTTACAAGGTACGAAACAACCAATCTGTGCCATGATTACGGTAATAGCAAGTTGTCTCATATAGGTACTTTTTCCGGCCATATTGGGACCAGTAATTAATAAAATATTAGTATCTTTTCCCATCATAATATCATTGGCAACATATTCTTTTTTATTTACCTTTTCAACAACGGGGTGTCTTCCTTCTTTTATCTGAATGATATGTTCATTGGTAATGGTTGGTCGAATATAATTATTTTCTTCTGATACCAAAGCAAAAGATAATAGCATATCTACTTCTGCTATCGTTTTCGAAATTTTTTGTATTCTACCAATATAGGTTTTAGCCTTTTCTCTTACTTCGGTAAATAATTTATACTCTAAATTGATAATCTTTTCTTCTGCTCCTAAAATAATATCTTCTTTTTCTTTTAGTAAAGGAGTAATGTAGCGTTCTCCTGTTGTTAGAGTTTGTTTTCTTATCCAACCATATTCTTCCTTTATCTGAGAAATGTTTCCTTTGCTTACTTCAATGTAATAGCCAAATACTTTATTAAATCCAACTTTTAAATTCTTGATACCAGTTCTTTCTTTTTCTTCGTTTTCTAGTTTTAAAATAAAGTCTTTACTATTTTTACGAATATTTTTTAATTCATCTAATTCTTGATTATATCCTTCTTTGATTAATCCACCTTCATGTAAACCAATTGGACTATCTAGTGAAATTGCTTTTTCTAATAGTTGATACAGATCATCTAATACTTCTATTTGCTGGTCATATTGGATTTCTTCTAGTATTCTTTTAATATTTGGTAATGCATATAAAGAATTTTTTAATTGAATCATATCACGAGCATTACTGTTTCCATAACTGATTCGACTAGATAAACGTTCTAAATCATATACTTTATCTAATTCTTGACGTAATTCTTCTTTTAAAATAAATTCCGTTAATAATTTTTCAATGATTTGATGTCTGCGACTGATTTCTTGAATATCCGTTAATGGGTGTTCAATGTTTTGTTTTAAAAAACGACTTCCCATTGCGGTTTTAGTCTTATCTAACAACCATAATAAAGAATAAGTACGATCTCGATTGCGAATCGTTTCTACTAATTCTAAGTTTTTCTTAGTATGAACATCAAATAATAGATATTTTTGTTTTTCTATTAATTCTACTTTTTGTAGGTGGGATAAATCTCCTTTTTTAGTTTCTAAAAGATAAGAAATCAAATGTTTCATCGAAGTAGTAATTCTAATATCTTTTGTATCTTGACATAGGTAATCATAATGATTTTCTTCGTATAGATTATCACGAATGGTGACTAAAATCCCATATTGTTCTCTTAAAAGATTGATAAATCCACGATCTATTTTACTATTTACAATGATTTCTGTAATATTATAATTTAAAATCTCTTTTTCTACTTTTTCGATTTCATGATCGATAATCATAGCATAGGAATATCCTGTTGAAATATCAATAAAACTTAATCCATAGCAGTATTCAAAGTCATAAATACTACCCACATAGTTATAGTCTTTTGAATTTAAACTATCGTCTAATCGAGTAACTACTTGGATGACATCTCTTTCTACCATTCCTTTTGTTTCTTTGGGATCCGTAAGTTGTTCACAAATTGCTACTTTGTATCCTTTTTCAATTAATTTATCTAGATAAGATTTATAAGCATGATAGGGAATTCCACACATAGGAACTCTTTCTTCTAGGCCACAATTTTTACCTGTTAGCGTTAATTCTAGTTCTCGACTCGCTAAAATAGCATCCTCAAAAAACATTTCATAAAAATCCCCTAGACGAAAAAAGATAATGGTATCTTCATACTTATCTTTTATTTCTAAATACTGTAGCATCATAGGAGAAATTTTATTTTTATCAACTTCACTTCGTAACATACTCTTCACCTCTTTGGAAATGGTATAATTTTAGCAGGATTTTGATAACTAGGTCTATCTTTTACTTCTATTTTTTCTAAAAATAATTCGCTAATTACTTCATCATTTTGTCTATCTACTTCACTATAATAATTTTGATATGCTAATGTGATGCGAAAACATAATTCTTGAAATTTTTTAATACCTTCTAAACCACTTTGTAAGATTATATAATATCTTTGATCATCATTATGATAAATTAAAGAATTGGTATCATAAATGCGAGATGAAAATTCTCCTTGATAACCAATAAAACCCACTAGTTCTGTAGCAATAAATTTTTCTTGTTCTTCATCTTCCTCTAGTATGATTTTTTCTGAAAAGAATGCTAAATGTGTAGAATCTTCGTCTACTAGTTCTAATTCATCAAAGAATGGTGTGATTTGTTTGGCATCTTTTAAAGAATATAATGCCATTTTTTGATTAGCAGATATTAGATAACAGTAGTCGCTATTATCTATTTGTTGCATTTGAAAGAAAATATGGTCTTTATTTTCTGTTGAGAATACACAATGATATTCTTTTTCTTTTTTTTGGAAATGGTAGAAGTTAGAATGTGTTTCATTTTGCCCTTTTAATTCTAATAAAATGTCATTTCGATCCTTGGTATAGAAAAAGCTCATTAATTCTTTTGTTAAAAGAGAAGTAATTGGCTTTCCATTTTTATTGATTAAACAAAAATATTTTCTCATGTGATGGAAAACGGTAACCCAATAGCTATCTCCAATACGATTATCTGGACCATAGTAAGTAGTCATTGTTTTTCCATCTTCAAATGTTATTTTTATTTTTTTTACTTCTTCCATGTGCATTCTCCTAATTGCTTTCTGTAAATATTATAACATTTTCTTTCAAAAAAAGAAGCAAAAACTAGTTTTTTATCTTCTCTAAACTAGTAATTGCTTCCTGAAAAGTATCTACTCCTATAATTTTAATATCGTAATGATATTTTTTCTGTAAGGCTATGCTTTCTTCATAATTTTCTCCATTAGGTACTAAAAAGATATCTGCTTTTTCTTTGACAGCACCTTTTAGTTTATATTTGACTCCCCCAATGGATGAGACATTTCCTTCATTATCAATTGCCCCTGTACCAGCAATTTTATAACCTTTCGTAATATCTTCCTCTACTAATTTATCATAAATAGCTAAACTTAGCATTAATCCTCCACTTGGACCTGATTCGTTACTAGAAAAGTGAAAGTTTACTTTTGGTGTTGTTTCATAGTCATAAACGGTTTCTACTATAATTCCCAATTTCTTGCTGTCATCCATTTTTTGTACGGTTGCATATTTGGTAATTTCTTTATTGTTTTTTCGAATTTTTATTTGGACTTGATCTCCTATTTCTTTTTCATTTAAAATTTGGGTAATATCGTCTACCGTTACAATTTTATTTCCTTCTATCGTTAATAGTTCATCCCCTATTTTTAAATTAGTATCACTATTTTCATCAATATAGATAATATATGGATGACTGGATTCAATCTGATAAGGACGATTGGCATAGGAATAGGCAGTTAAAACGGCATTTTGATTGGCTTCTTGCAAATAGATTTGATCTCTTAATAATAAATCTTCTTTCGTTTCTTTTTCGGTTAAGGTCACTTCTTCTTTTGGAACTAAATCCCAACTAGGAATTAGATAAGATAGTAAATAAGTGGGAAAAATTGCTTGAATTTCAGAAACATAGCACATATGATAATTTCCTGTTGAACGGGTTGCATTTTGAATTTCAATCTTATCATCGATATTGATAATACCTCCACCTGTATAAATATAATATGGAAGAGGATAAGTCATTGTCGTAATAAAAACTAGGTAAAAAAGTAACCATAGATAATTTTCTTTGATAAAGCTTATTATTTTCTCATATAGTTTATTAAACATGAAATCATTCCTTTTAGTAAATTATAGCATGAAAGAAAGTGTTTTATGAAGAAAAAACTACCAACCGTAATTATGATATGTCTATTATTGACAATGGTATTTTTTATGATTACGTTATCTCAAGAAGTGATAGAAAGTGTTGGCTTTTCTATTTCTATTTGGAAAGATAATTTATTCCCTACTCTATTTCCTTTTTTTGTGGTATCAAATTTATTAATGAATTACGGTTTTGTTGATATGATGGGTGTTGTATTTAGATATCCTATGCAAAAATATTTTCATTTGCCAGGAGAATGTGGGTTTGTTTTAGCTGCTAGCCTCTTTTCTGGTTTTCCTAGTGGGGCTAAATATGCTAGTGATTTGGTTCAAAAGAAAAAAATTACAACCCAACAAGCAGAGCGATTACTTACTTTTACACATTATTCTAACCCTTTGTTTATCTTAGGAATGATTGGAAATGTATTACTTCATCATAAAGTAGTTGGTGTTTTCATTTTAATTGCTCATGTTGTTAGTGGTCTTTTTGTTGGATTTTTGTGGAACTATCGATATCCTTCTACTTTTCCTATTTCTCATGACAAACAAGAACATCAACCTCAAAAAACCTTTGGTGAATACTTAACCACTAGTATTTTTGACAGTTTAAATACCATGTTTTTACTTTTAGGTATTGTTACAATGTTTTTAATTGTTACAACGATTATCAATCATATATTTACATTGCCTCCATTATTTCAAGTTTTCTTATCTGGAATTTTGGAAATGACACAAGGCGTTAAATTAGCTAGTAGTCTTTGCTATCCTGAAATTATTAAAGTTCTTTTGATGACTGGCATTATTTCTTTTGGAGGATTCAGTGTTCATGCTCAAGTATTAAGTATTATTTCTAGCCAAAAAATAAAATACAATTCTTTCTTACTAGCAAGGATATTTCATGCTTTACTAGCTGTTATCTTTGTATTTATTTTCTATATTATTTATGATTGCTTATAGGATGTGATTATCCGTAGTTGCTACAATATGAATTCCAAAATCTTCTTCAAAATCTATGTGGGTAATATTAATATCTATTGAGTAAATATATACCGTGGTTCCATCTTCTAGAATAGCAGAATCGGTACTTAATATCGTATTATCTTCTATGGTAATGGATTGAAAATCTAAAAAACTTCTACCACTTGGAATCTTTTCTGGTAAAGTATCTTTCATTTTATATTTGATTCCATCATAATATAAAAATTTATTTTCTACACTCTTTTTATCGGTTGAATTAATTTTGCCTGTTCCTAAAACTTTTTGACTTCCATCTTGAAACACAATATTAATGCATTTGTTTAAATCACTAATGGTACTGCATTCTCCTGAAGTATTGATTTCCTTTACACCTAAGTTGGTAATATCTTTTTGAATATCTGCAGTTAAAGTGTTCTTAAAAGTATTTAATTCTAGTTTTTCTAAACTACGACTGGCCTTATCTCGATAATTCATGACAATATTATATAATCCAAGTACTATTACCATAATTAATGCAAAGGTTAACACAATTTCAATAATACTCATACCTTTATTATTTAGTTTCATGGAATCACCTACTTATAATAATTTATCTTTGGATACCACAATGACTGGTCTTACACCCATGGTTGTGGTATTACTTAAAACGGGCGTTACTTTGCCAGGTTGTACAGTCCATGCTGTATCTGTACTTTGTACTACACTACTTGCTAACCAATATCCTTGATTTGCTGATAAATTTTTAGATAGCCATCCTAAGGTATTGACATCAAAAGGACTATCAAATAAATTATTAACATTAAAGCATGTATGACTATTACTACATCCTAATATCGTGTAAATGTCATTTTCATCTAATAATCTAGCATGATAACCATTATAAGAAATGGTATAACCACTTTCCGATGTATATTGATCACTTGCCGTTAGTAATTCGGTATTAGTCCATTGTGAAGTATTATTTTTTAAAAAGCTTAAAGCTAAATCTGGTGTTTGATTATCCCCAGTCGAATTAAAGGCCGTTGTACCGCTTAAATTTTGTTCTAGAATTAATGTTACTTTATCTTCGGTTGCAGGACTATTTTTTAATACATAAAAGCCTTTAGGACCATCACCAGGATCAAAGATAATGGAATCTCCAGCATAGTATTGTTGATGACTACCGGTAAAAATTCCAATATTGGTATACTTTAATGTTGTTGTATCACGATTGATGACTGTTCTTGTTAAAAATAATCGATACTTTCCTGTCAAATTAGGATTTTTATTTTGTGAGTAGAAAGAATCTACATTACTAATGGTATGAATGTAACTTTTAAAATTGCTTAATTTACCGGAATCAAAAAATTCATTTTCATTTACTTCTTCTCGAAAACTACTGATATCATAATTGGTCAGAAAGATGTAATCATCATCTAAAATACTAAGAGCCTTTTTTAATTTCATACAATAAGCAGCATTTCGATAAATGTTTGTATCGTTGCAATCCGTAATATCTATATAAGTATGAGTCGCTAAATAAGAATCAATATAGTCTAGATTTCCATATCTTAATAGTGTTTGTTTATAAATATTACTTGCATATACGCTATCAATATCATCATAAGTTTCCATTTTTTCATATTCACCTATATGGGGAACTAGATTTTGATATACAAAAATAAATAAAGTTACTATAAATACTGTAACAATCAATGTTTCTACTAATACAAACCCTTTTTTATTCAATATTTTCACAAAATTCACTATCCTTTATTGATTCTATTTCAAAAATATTATATAATAGTTTAGGATAAATTACCATAAAAAAGAATAAAGTTGAGGGAAAAATATGACAAATTATGATGTAGAAAAGATACCAATCGTTGATTTGGTGAATCAAATTATCATTACTGGTGTAAAATCAAGAGCTTCTGATATTCATTTTGATCCTACTGAAGATGGATTAAAAATTAGAATGCGTATTGATGGTGATTTGAGAGATCATGCGATTATTCCGAAATCTACTGAAAGAAATTTGATTACTAGAGTAAAATTAATTTCTGGTATGAATATTACGGAAAATCGTCTTCCTCAAGATGGTGCTATTAAAGGTAGAATTGATAATATGGATTTAGATATGCGTGTTTCTGTTTTACCTACTAATGAAGGAGAAAAAGCCGTTATTCGTATTCTCGATTATAGTATGAGTTTAGAGGGATTAAAAAGTTTAGATTTTTCTCCTAAAAATTATCAAAAAATTGAAAAAATGTTATCTGTTCCGAATGGAATTATTTTGGTTACCGGTGCAACTGGTAGTGGTAAATCTACGACTACTTACTCTATGTTACAAGAATTAAATAAAGAAGAAACCAACATCATTACAGTAGAAGACCCAATTGAAATGAATATTGAAGGAATTAATCAAGTACAAGTAAATGCTGATATTGGTCTTACGTTTGCTAATGTTTTACGTTCTATTTTAAGACAAGATCCTAACATTATTTTAATTGGAGAAATTCGTGATTCCGAAACGGCTCAAATTGCTGTACGTGCTTCTATTACAGGACATTTGGTTTTATCTACTATCCATACGAATAATTCTTTAAGTACGATTGAGAGATTATTGGATATGGATGTTGAAAGATATTTATTATCGAGTGCTTTGGAAGGAATTGTTTCACAAAAACTTGCTAGAAGACTTTGCCCACATTGTCGTAAGTTAAGACCAACTACCCCATTTGAAAAACAAATTTTTAAGAATGTATTAGATAAAGATGTCATTGAGATTTGGGATACTGGTAAGTGTGATCAATGCTCCAATGGATATCATGGCAGAATTGCGATACAAGAAGTATTATTAATTGATGAAGAATTAAGAGATCAATTAAGTAATGAAAATTTAAAAAAAGAAGATTTAAGACAAATGGTATATGGGGAAGATCATACAATTACCCTATTACAGGATGGGTTAGATAAAGTTTTAAAGGGCTATACTACTTTTGAAGAAATTTATAAATTGATTGAAATTGAAGATGACTTAGATACTAAAATTGCAGAACTTTCTACTCTATCATAAAAATCTCTTGGTTTAGAGATTTTTTCTTTTTCTTCTTTTTATTTTATAGTATTTTATGTCATAATTTGATACAATAAGTTTGTGGTGATAATATGGAAAAACCATTAGCTTTAAAAATGGCCCCTAACTCTATAGATGAAGTTATTGGGCAACAACATTTATTAGGAAAAGGAAAGATACTAAGAAATTTAGTAGAAAATAAAAAAATATTTTCCATGATTTTATATGGACATCCAGGAATTGGAAAAACTTCTATTGCCAATGCTATTGTGAAAGATTTGGGAGTTCATTATCGTTTTTTAAATGCTACCATGAATAATAAAAAAGATTTTGATGTCGTTGTCGAAGAAGCAAAAATGTATGATGGATTAGTATTAATTATGGATGAAATTCATCGTTTAAATAAAGATAAACAAGATTTACTTTTACCACAGTTAGAAAGTGGTTTAATTACTTTAATTGGAATGACAACATCTAATCCTTATTTTAAAATTAATCCTGCTATTCGTAGTAGATGTCATATTTTTGAATTAAAAGATTTAGAAAAAGAAGATATTATTCAAGGATTAAAAAGAGCTTGCAAGCATCCGGATTTAAAGGGTATTCAAATTCATCATCAAGCCTTAGAACATATTGCTACTTTGGCGGGAAGTGATTTAAGATATGCATATAATTTGCTAGAACTTGCCTATTATTCTAGTAGTGATAAAAAAATAACGGTTGAATTATTAAAAACAATTCATAGTAAACCTGTCATTGTTTCCGATAAAGATGAAGCTGGTCATTATGATTTACTCTCTGCTTTTCAAAAATCGATTCGTGGAAGCGATGTTGATGCTTCCCTACACTATTTGGCACGATTAATTGAAATTGGTGATTTAGATAGTATTTATCGAAGAATGAGTGTTATTGCTTATGAAGATATTGGACTTGCCAATCCTGATATTGGTCCTAGGGTCATGGCAGCAATATCTGCTAGTGAATTAGTTGGATTACCGGAAGCTCGGATTCCTCTTGGCGATATTGTGGTACAAATGGCACTATCTCCCAAGTCAAATTCCTCTCATTTAGCCCTAGATCAAGCAATTAGTGATGTGGAAACGGGTCGATGTGGAGATGTTCCAGATACGATTAAAATTCATTCCACTATTTATCAGTATCCTCATGATTTCCCAAATCATTTTGTAGTACAGCAATACTTACCAGATAATCTGATTGGTAAAAAATATTTTCATCCTCAAGATACTTCTCCTAATGAAAGAATGCTAAAACAGATTCGTGAAAAATTAGATAAAATCAAACAAGAATATGAAAACGTAAGAAAAGATGAAAAAGACAATCCATCATAGATTTGGCTTGATGAAAAAGGTATTTTTAAAAAAATAACATAAAAAAACAATATCAATTTTTATGATATTGTTTTTTATCATTTACATTTATTATCTGTTATTCTTTTTTACAAATCGTTCAAATTCTTTGATGTCATTATCATCTGATAAATCTGTTTTATTTAACTGTTCTAATAGAGTTTTTTGTTCTTTTGATAATTTCTTAGGAGTTACAATTTTTAATACGATGTACATATCTCCTTTTTTATGAGTTGCTTCATTATTAATTCCTTTTCCTTTGATACGATGTTTTTCTCCTGATTCACTACCAGCAGGAATGGATAACGTTACATTTCCATATAAAGTAGGAATTTCTTTTTTACATCCTAAAATCGCTTCTGTTATTGTAATAGGTGCTTCAATATAAATATCATTGTTATCACGGATGAAAAATTCATGATCACTTACATTAAATTCAATATATAAATCGCCATTAGGACCACCATTCGTACCAGCAGAGCCTTTTCCAGATAATTTCAATCTACTTCCGGTATCGACACCAGCAGGAATTTTAATCTCTAACTCTTTATTTACTTTAATACGTCCATTTCCATGGCAATGATTACAAATTCGATCATAAGTTTTTCCAACACCTTCACATTTCGGACAAGTTGTTTTGGATAGGAAACTTCCAAAAATGGTATGTTGTTCACTTGTAATGGTACCACTACCATGGCATTTATCACAGGTTGTTTCTCCAAAACCACCTTTTCCATTACATTCACTACACTCTTCTACAACTTCTACATCAATATCTTTTTTACATCCAAAGACGGCTTCTTCAAAAGAAAGTTTCATTCGCATTAAAGAGTCACTGCCACGACGTGCTCGACTACTATTGGAATGTGTTCCAAAACCTCCACCGAAACTACCAAAGATATTATCGAAAATATCTCCATAATCAAAGCCTGAAAAATCAAAGCCACCAAATCCGCTACCTGCCCCACCATTTTGGAAAGCAGCATGACCAAATTGATCGTATTGACGTCTTTTTTCTTCATCAGATAAAACAGCATAAGCCTCCTGTGCTTCTTTAAATTTTTCCTCGGCATCTGGTTCTTTACTGACATCTGGATGATATTTTTTTGCTAATTTTCGAAAAGCACTTTTAATCTCATCTTGACTTGCGTTTTTGTCTACTCCCAAGACTTCATAATAGTCTTTTTTATCCATCTTTATTCACCTCTTACATCAAGGATCTATATTCATCAATTAATTCTTGAAACATATCAATGGCTTTACTGATAACCTTTTCATCTAACATATCGACACCAGCCACCTTTAATTCCTCAACTGGATCCATTGAATCTCCTGTTTTTAAAAAGTTAAGATAATCCGTTACTGCATTTTGTTCCTGATTTCTAATTCGATTTACAATATAACAGGCAGCTGATAATCCTGTTGCATATTGATATACGTAAAAATCGTAATAGAAATGTGGAATTCTTTCCCATTCATAACGAATTTCGGGATTGATGATAACATCCTTTCCAAAGTATTCTTGATTTAATTCATAGTATTTATTTGATAATAATTCATTCGTTAGAACTGTACCTTTTTCATATTCTTGAAAAATATATTCTTCAAATTCACTAAACATTGTCTGACGATAAATGGTACTTTTAAATAAATCCATCATCTCGCTTAGAATCGCACGTTTTTCTTCTTTACTAGTAGCATGTTCTAACATATAGTAATTCAATAACATTTCATTTACTGTTGATGCTACTTCAGCAACAAAAATTTTATAACCACTATATAAATAAGGATTGTTTTGATTAGAAAAATAACTATGCATAGAATGTCCCATTTCATGAGCAAGTGTCGATACATCGTGATAATTTCCTTGAAAATTTAATAAGATAAAGGGATAGGTATCATAACTACCGGAAGAATAAGCTCCTCCCCTTTTCCCTTTATTTGGATAGATATCAATCCAACGATTTTGAAAAGCATTTTTTACGACTTCTTGATATTCTTCTCCAAAGACGCTTACTACTTCTAGTACCATTTTTTTGGCTTCTTCATAAGTATATGTTTTATCTAGGGAAGATTCTAAATTTACATAAGTATCATATAGGCAAAAATCATCCAGTTTCAATACTTCTTTTTTTAATTTAAAATAATCATAAACAACATCCATTCTTTTATGGATGGTACTAATTAAATTATCGTATACTTTTGGGTTTACACGATTGTGGAAGAGACTAGCTTCTTTACTACTCTTAAAACCTCTTAGTTTAGCAGAATTAGATAGTACCATAACATGTCCTTGTAAGGTTTCTGCTAAAGTTTCTTTATATTTTTCATAGGATTGATATAATGTTTCAAAAGTATCTTTTCTTACCCTTCTATCCGTACTTTTTAAGTAAACCATGATATTTTCATTATTTAATTTAATTTCTTTGCCATCAGAATCGATAATGGTTCCAAATTGTAGTTCAGAATCTCTAATAATTCCTGCGATCTTTTCTGGTTCTGAATTAATCATTTGCATAGAGGATAAGATTTTTTCTTCTTTTTCCGATAAAATGTGTTCTTTATTTCTAAAAATACGTTCTAGTAATAAACGATATTCTTCTAATTTTTTTTCTTCCTGAATGTATTTTTCAATGACACTATAGTCTTTTTTTAATATTTCAGGAACGATAAAAGAACCATTTTTATTATATTCGGTATATAGTTGATCAAAAGCACCAATTAAAGTCTGACTTTTTACATTGGATACATCTTCATCATATTTGCGATAAGCATAGTTTGCCATTTTACTGATGGTACGATCTATTTTTTGATCTAATTCTAGTACTTCTAATAAAGATTTACTGCTATCTAATATATGATCTTTGTATGTTAAGATTTCCTTTATCCAGGTTTTTACTAACTCATAATCTTGTTGGTATTTATCGATATTTTCATAAATACTTTCCAAATTCCAAGTATTTTCTACTTTCTGTTCACTACGCAATAATTCTTTTTCCATTCTTTCTCCTTATTATGATTGATAACAAACAACTAAGTTCTAGAATTCTAGAACTTAGTTACTTATTACTTTTTATTTTTCTTCGTATTCTGCTTCTTTTACATCACTATCGTTAGATTGGTTAGATTCTTGATTGGTATCACTGGCATTTGCTTGTTGATCTTTTTGAACTTGTTCATATACTTTTGTAGCAAGAGCCATTGCTTTTTCTTGAAGTTTATCTTTTTTAGACTTGATATCATCAATATCACCTTTTTCTAAGGCTTCTTTTAAGTCTTTGATTAAACTTTCTGCTTCTTCTTTTTCAGAATCAGTTATTTTATCTCCTAAATCTTTGATTGATTTTTCTGTTTGGAAAACTAATTGTTCTGCTTCATTTTTAGTATCTGCTTCTTCTTTTCTCTTTTCATCTTCTGCTTTATGTTCTTCTGCTTCTTTTTTCATTCTTTCAATTTCTTCATCAGATAAGTTTGTAGAAGAAGTAATCGTAATTTTCTGTTCTTTATTAGTTCCTAAGTCTTTGGCAGTTACATTAACGATACCATTTGCATCGATATCGAATTTTACTTCAATTTGTGGTACACCACGAGGAGCAGCAGGAATTCCTGTTAATTGGAAATTACCTAATGTCTTGTTGTCGCTTGCCATACTACGTTCTCCTTGTAGAACGTGAATGTCTACAGCAGGTTGGTTATCAGCAGCTGTTGAAAATACTTGACTCTTGGAAGTTGGAATCGTTGTATTTCTTGGAATCAATACGGTCATTACACCACCTAAGGTTTCAATACCAAGAGAAAGTGGAGTAACATCTAGTAATACGATATCATTTACTTCTCCAGTTAATACACCACCTTGAATGGCAGCACCCATTGCTACAGCTTCATCAGGGTTTACTTCATGAGAAGGTTTTTGTCCTAATTCTTTTTCTACTAAATCTTGAACCATTGGAATACGAGTAGAACCTCCTACTAAGATAACCTTATCGATATCTTTTTTATCTAATTTAGCATCTTTCAATGCCTTTCTAACTGGTTCTAGGGTAGATTGTACTAAATCGTTAATTAATTCTTCAAATTTAGCACGAGTAATCGTCATATCAATATGAAGTGGTCCATCTTCACCTTGAGAAATAAATGGTGCTGAAATTTGTGTAGAAGTCATACCAGATAAATCTTTCTTAGCTTTTTCTGATACTTCTTTTAATCTTTGCATAGCTAATTTATCTTTTGTTAAATCAATTCCATTTTCTTTCTTAAATTCAGATACAATATAATCCATTAAACACTTATCAAAATCATCTCCACCAAGTCTATTATTACCAGCAGTTGATTTTACTTCAAAAATACCATCTCCAAGTTCAAGAATAGATACATCGAAAGTTCCACCACCTAAATCGTATACTAAGATTGTTTGACTTTTATCTTGTTTATCAAGACCAAATGCTAAAGCAGCAGCAGTTGGTTCATTAATAATTCTTTCAACATCCAAACCAGCGATCTTACCAGCATTTTTAGTAGCTTGACGTTGACTATCGTTAAAGTAAGCAGGAACGGTAATGACAGCTTTCTCTACTTTTTCTCCTAAATATTTTTCAGCATAATCTTTCATATAAGATAAAATCATTGCTGATACTTCTTCTGGAGTATATTTTTTACCTTCCATTTCTACCTTTTCATCGGTACCCATTAATCTTTTAATAGATGAAATTGTGTCTTTATTTGTTAATGCTTGACGCTTTGCAGCATCTCCTACAATTCTTTCTCCTTTTTTACTAGATACTACAGAAGGAGTGGTTCTATTTCCTTCTGGATTTGGAATAACAGTAGCAACTCCTCCTTCTAGTACAGCAACACAACTATTCGTTGTTCCTAAATCAATACCTATAATTTTACTCATAATTAATCATTTCCTTTCTCATTTTTATTTTCTGTTTCGGTATTTTCGGTTTGGTTTACCTTAACCACTGCATGTTTTAAAATTCTGTCTTTAAATTTATACCCCTTCATCAGTACTTCCAGTACCATATCGTTTGGTTTTTCAGGGTCATTTCCTACCATCATCGCTTCCATATAATCTGGATCAAATGGATATCCCAATGCTTCAATTTCAATGACATCATATTTTTTCAAGATATCTTTAAATTGATTACTGACCATTTGAATTCCTGCTTGGATTTTTTTACTTTCTTCACTTTCTGCTTTTACACTAGCAGCACGATCTAAATTTTCAATCATATTCACTAAATCTAATAATAATTCTTGATTTGCATACTTTAGCATATTTGCGGTTTCTTCATCTTTTCTTTTTCGATAGTTAATTGCATCTGCTTGGGTATACATTAATTTTGTTTGTAGTTCCATGATTGTTTTTTTAGCTTCTTCTAGTTCTTCACTATCTTTATTTTTTAATTTTTTATCCTTTTTCTTTTCTTTTTCTTGACAATTGCATTCGTGTTCTTTTCTTTGTTCACAATGATGCTTACAATTTGTTGTTTCTTGTTCTTTGATTTCTTTTTCGCTTGTTTCCATGTCGCTCTCCTATTTTTCTATATTTTCCTTAATGTACTCTAAAAGAGTTACTACCCTATCATAGTCCATTCGTTTAGGACCAACGATGGCAATCGTTCCTTCTTCTCCTTTAGAATGATATTTTGTTTTAATTACCGTTACTTCATCATCTAGATTATTTTCTTTTCCTATATAGATTTTAATATCATTATTTTCTTCTGTAATATTATCGATGATTTCTTTTTGATTTTCTAGTTTTCCAAAAATATTTTGAATTTTTTCGATATTATTGAATTCTGGTTGTTTTAAAATATTATTTTTACCAACTACATTTACATTTTTACTAGAAAAATCTTTAAATACTTGATAAAAAGTATTGTAAACCATTTCATGTTCTTTTACGTATCGACCAATAATAGGCTTAATTTCAAATTCTAGTTTACTACTTACTTCATCGATTGGCGTTCCTACAATTAAATCATTAATTAAGTTTACTGTTTTTTTAATTTCTTCTAATGATACATTTTTTAGATATACTTTTTTATTTTCTACATGTCCTTTATCTGTTACTACAATAATGATTAAATTTTCGGCATCAATGGGAACTACACTAATTTCTTTTAATTTATTGTCGTGACTGGTACCTCCTAACACAATCGATGTATAACTGGTCATATCCGCAATTAATTTTAAACTTTCACTTAAATAATCTGCTAATTCTAATTGCTGATTGTTGAAGATAATCTGTAGTTTTAGCATATCTTCACCATTTAATTCTTTCGGCTTCATTAAATGATCTACATAATAGCGGTATCCTTTTTCACTAGGAATTCTACCTGATGAGGTATGTGTTTTTTCTAATAGTCCTAATTCCTCTAAAGATGCCATTTCATTACGAACAGTAGCACTAGAACATTTTAGTTCCTTACATATTAAATTAGAACCAACTGGTTTTGCGAGTTTAATATATTCTGTGATGATTAACTTTAAAATTTTTTCTTGTCTTTCGCTTAGCATCACTTACCTCCTAGTTAGCACTAATATTTCTCAAGTGCTAATATCATTATATTCAACTTGTTAGCAAAAGTCAACAAAGATTGCTAAAAATTTAAAATTATTTGTGTCAAAAAAGAAAAACCTCAAATTTTTTTCTAAATGCAACCCACTTATTATAAAAGATTGCGTTTAACTCAAAAAATATAAATAGTTGCA
>CANQBE010000001.1 GCA_947589515.1 uncultured Bacilli bacterium | reverse complement strand
GTAAATGAGGTTGAGCCACTCCATGTTACTGCCACTGATTTCTTTCCTATTGTATATTTCGTACAATCACTCGTTACAGCATTATAGTTTGTATTCGTCGCTGCCGTGGCTATTACATAATAGGTTCCTGCATTTATTGGAGCTCCTCCTACTACACTTGCTCCTGTTGTTGTTGGCGTTTGTATTGCACATTTATCGTCTGTATAGTATGTATAACTTACTAATTCATTCGTTCCCTTTACTGATGCTTCTGGTGATTGAGATTTTCCACTATAAGTGAACGTTGTTGAGGAGAACGTTACACTTGAATTTGCTTTCGCTATGGAAAAGTCTTTCGTATTTCCTGTTAATGTATAGTTATTACAGCTCTTTTGTCCTCCTGTTACACTCGAGCAACTTGCTGTTGATGTATAATTACTTCCTGCATTCGTTTCTGTTGTTCTTGTTAATGTTAATGTTTCTCCTGTTACTCCTGATATTGGCGTTGTTACTGTTGGACCCTGAGCTGTTCCATTATAGGTAAATGTTGTTTCTGTTCCCCATGTTACTGCCACTGATTTCTTTCCTATTGTATACGGTGTACAATCACTCGTTACGGCATTATAGTTTTTATTCGTTACTGCTGTTGCTTTTACATAATAGGTTCCTGCATTTACTGTTGTGGATACTGATGCTGTACATGTATCATTGGTATAAAATAAATAGCTTATTGTTCCATCCGTTCCTGTTACTTTTGCTGTTGGTGCGTGATGTGCCCCACTATAGGTAAATGAGGTCGATATAAATTCTATACTGGAATTTGCTTTTTCTATTTTAAACTCTTTCGTTTCATCAGTTAATGTATAGTTATCACAAGTTGCTTGTCCTCCTGTTACACTTGAACAACTTGCAGTTGATGTATAACTTCCTGCATCTGTTTTCGTTGTTCTTGTAACCGTCATGGTCTCTCCGTCTACTCCTGTTGCTACATTTGCTTCTGGAGCTTGTTCTTTTCCATTATAGGTAAATGTTGTTTCTGTTCCCCATGTTACTGCCACTGGTTTCCTTCCAATTGTATATTTCGTACAATCACTCGTTATAGCATTATAATTCTTATCTGTTACTGCTGTTGCTTGTACATAATAAGTTCCTACATTGATTGTTGCTGCTGTTGTTGCTTGGGTACATTGATTATCCGTATAGTATTTATAACTTACTTCTCCACTCGTTCCTGTTACTTTTGCTTCTGGCGTTTGTGTTAATCCATTATAGGTAAATGATGTTGTTGGAAAACTGATACTTGAATTTGCTTTTTCTATGGAACAAGTAATTGTCTTATCATCAGTTGTATTATCGCTCCATCTATATCCATCTGATAATTTTACTTTTACTGTATATTCCCCTGCTGCTGTTCCAGTATTCTCACTAAATGTATATCCATCTCCAGGTTCTTTTGTTAAAGTTTGACTTTGGCCATTATATGTTGGATTTGAACAATATGTTGCTGTTGGTACTGTTGCTGATTTGGTTATCTTTGCTTCATATATTTGAGATGTTGCACTATTGAAGTTTACTGTATCTTTTGGTGTAAATGTTACCATGATGTTACTTGATCCATCTGATACTCCTTTTACTGTTATGGATGAACTTTTTGTTCCCTCACTAGTTGCAGTTAATGTTTGTTTATCTGGAGATACCGTTGCTATTGCCGTTGATGCGCTAGTTAATCCTAATGTTCCTTCTGCTGATACTATAGTTCCTGATTTTATTGTTGCTGTAAATGTAAGGTTATGTCGTGTTACCACTGTTCCTTTTGTTGGATCTAATGTTATTACTGGTGTTGCTTTATGAATCGTATAAGTTACACATTTACTTTCTGAATCATATTCCTCATTTCCTTTACTCGTTGCTTTTACACTATAAGTTCCAGCATTCTTTGGTGCTCCACCACTTAATTCTGTTTGACAACCAATTCCCTCATAATAATGATAAGTAATTTCAGTTTGACTTTCTGCTGTTGCTTCTGGTACAGTTTGAACACTTCCATTATAAGTCGTTGTTTGATCGTTAAAATCAATGACATCTAATCTTTTTCTCTTTACTCTTAAGGTATATTCTTTTGTATGTTCTTTGTTACTACTGGTTACAATTGCTGTATAAAAGTTTTCGCCTACGTTTAAAGAAGTACCCATTCTTACTTTGGAAATTATCTCTACAGTTGCATCTGGATTAGTTGGAATGACATTAATATCAATATAATTCATTGAATTTGGTACTGTTAAAGTGTATTGATACTTATCACTGTTCACTATTTCTTCTTTAAATAAAAGCGTATCTGAATTAGCCATTACTCTTTCAATTCTTACATCATCTGGTGTTGTTGCATCTGTTGATGCCATACTACGATTACTATTCGCATAGACATTGATTCGAATGGAACCACTTTTTCCCATATATTGATCATCAGACCAATCTATGCCTTCTTTAATCCACATTCTAACTCTAAATTTCTTTTCATATCCCCTTGTATTTTTTAAAATTGTCTCTTGATAAAGAGTTTTTCCATCTACATTTTCAATTTCAGTATCTAAATATTCAGCTAATGTTTTTACATTTCCCTCAGTATTAATACTATTGGTGATTGCTACTTCTTCTCCACTGGTAATATTCGTCATATATAATTTAATAGCATCTAGTGGTAACGTACTTCCCTCTGCCTGTTGGGCTACTACTTCATATTCTAAATCACTTCTTGATAAATTACTATTAATTCTAAAATCAAAGTAATTTCCTGCCGTGTCTAAAGTTTTTCCTTTTTCATCACTCATTGGGAAAGCATCTTCAATATGAATTCCATTACCTAATTTTTCATCTTCTATATAAATAAAAGTAATATCCCCTATTTTAATACTACTTTCGGTACTACCTTCTTTTACATAACGAAAAAAAGAGTAACTACCGCCTAGTGTTACTATTAATAATAATATTCCTAATGCAAGGATTACTTTTTGTTTACTTTTCATAGAATCACCACTATTCTTTCTATATATATTTTAACTTTTTCTTCTATCATAGTCAATAATATTTATAGGAAAAATCTCAAATAAAATTAAAAAAAATACTAGTTGCAAAATAATAAATTTGCAAAAGTATTGATATCAATTTTTAACAAATAAAATAGTAGAATAGCTGCTACGATAAAGGGGCCAAATGGAATCATTCGATCTTTATTGATAACATAAAGTAAAACGGAAATTGGTAAAGCAATACAACTAGCAATAAAAATAACGAAAATTCCTAATACTGGATGTAAGGAAAGTCCAGCTACTAGCATTAATTTAACATCTGCTCCACCTAGAGTTTCTTTTTTAAATAAAAAATTACCAAATAACATAATACCATACATGGTTAAAAAAGTAAGAATTCCACTACCTAGTTGAAAGAGTCCTCCCCAAAATCCTAAATTTAAAAAATTAACAATCAAAATAATGATAGCCGAAAGATAGGTAACTTCATCTGGTATAATCATATAATTTAAATCACTGACAACAACGACACTAAATAAGGAAGCAAGTACTAAAGCAATTATTAAATCATAGCTAAAACCAAAAGAATAATAACATACTGCAAACAATAATCCGGTTACTACTTCAATGAAAGGGTAAAAAATAGAGATAGGCTGATGACATTTTCGACATTTTCCTAGTTGTATGCAATAAGAAATAACAGGAATTAATTCATACCATGCTAATTTTTTTCCACAGTTAGGACAATAAGAATGTTTGGGACTAATAATTGATTCTCCTTTTGGTAATCGATATCCCACAACATGATAGAAGGAACCAAAAATAGTTCCCACGATCAAAAATAATAGAATGATATATGTATTCATGAGTATACCCCCTAACCCATACTTCCTACTGCTCCATAAATATCAAACATTGGAATGATGATAGATAATAAGATAAATCCAACAGCAAAAGCTAAGAAGATAATGGTAATTGGTTCAATCAAACTTTTAACACTAGTAATAGCATTTTTATGTAAATTACTATAATGATCAGCAACTTTTTCCATCATAGTTCCTAATTGTCCAGTAGATTCACCTGTTACTAGCATTTCATAAGCAACAACAGGGAATGCCCAATGTCCACGGAAAGACTCACTAATTTTTCCACCTTTACTAAGAGTATCTAAGGTATTCATAATAATTTCTTTGTACACTTCATTATTAGAAATTTTAGAAAGAATGGCCATACTATCTGTAATATGAACACTATGATTTAAAAGTTGAGCAAAAGTTCTAGTAAACATACTAACTTCGCTATAAGTAATAATTTTACCAACAACCGGTGTTTTCATCAAAATAACTTGCACTGTTCGACGAAAAGATTTTATATTTTGATACAATAAAATAAAACCAATAATAATAAATGCTAATACCACAATAATGATGATATAGTACTGAGAAAGAAAATTACTAGCTGCAATAGTAAATACAGTAATTGCTGGCAATCCTGATTCTGTTTCCGCATACATCTTTACAAAGCTAGGAACAACATAAATTAAACAGAAGGCAACTACAATCACAGAAACAATAAAGATAACAGATGGATAAGTTAATGCAGCAATCATTTGTTTTTTAGTTTCTTCAATCGAAGTATAATAATCGCTCATTTCATCTAAAGTGGTAGGTAAATCTCCAGTCATTTCACTAGCTTTTACCATATTAATTAATAATCTAGGAAAAACATTGCTTTGATTTTCAAGTGCCGTACTAAAACTTTCTCCAGAAACTAAATCATAAACAATTTTTTCATAAATTTTTTTCTTAGAAAGATTTTCAGTTTGTTTTGCTAAAATACGAACAGAATCAACAAGAGGAATTCCTGCTTTGATGTAAGTAGATAATTGTGTTAATGCAAAACTTAACTCACTGGTTTTCAAGTGACTTCCAAACAAACTAATATTCATATTGAAATCTAAACTGTTTTTTTTCTTAGGTTCGATTTTAATAACTTCATAACCCTCATTAGTTAAGAAGGCTTCTACTTCACTCATACTTTTAGCATCAAAAGAACTTTTAATAATCTTACCTGCATCATTTTTAACTTGATAATTAAAAGTAATTAAATCTTTTTTATCAACTTTTTTATCTTCTAAAAGTTCATTAACTTTACTAGTTGATGAAACGGTACCAACTGTTTCTTGTAATAATTTTTCTTGTCTTTTCTTTTGTTCATCCAATAATTCTTTTTCTATCTTTTTCTGTTTAGATGACCCTATAATTTTATTAGGTAAAGAAAAGATATTTCGAATTATATGGTAAACACCAATAAATATATTCATATCATCAACCCTTTAATATTCTACTAAACTAAGTATACCATAACCTAACTTTTTTTTAAACATTTTTTTTCATTTTCATATAATAGAATAAAGGAGTTGGTATTATGTACGGTAGTGCATTTTATAATCCATTTATGTATCAACCTTATTATCAAGCAGCAAGGATGGCTGGAAATAGTTTAGGAGGCCTAACAGGAGCAGCTGCTAGTAACTTAGGAAGAGCTGGGCTTTCTAATTTCGGTAGAACAGCAGCTCAAACGACAGCAGCTTCTGGATTAGGAAGAGGTTTATTAAGTAGATTTAGTTTCAGTGGCTTTTTAAATGGAGCTAGTAAAACATTAAATGTAGTCAATCAAGCAATCCCTATTTTTTATCAAATCAAGCCAATGATTAATAACGCTAAAACGATGTTTCGAATTATGGGAGCTGTAAAGGATGATGATAATCCTAAAACACAAAGAAGAACTACAAATGTAATTTCAAAAACAAGCGAACCAGTAAGAAATAATCAATCAAAGAAAACTACCATGTTAGAAGCAGTAAACGATAGTGAACAAACTGAAAATCCTACTTTCTTCATTTAAAAAGAATTAAAGATTTTTTTGAATCATCTTTAATTCTTTTTTTAATTGCAATCGCTTTTGAAAATATTTTTTGGGCAAAAGAGAAAGTAACTTTTCTTTTTTTTCTTGTTCTAATTTCATATAGTTCACTAACAAGGAATCTTTTTTCTGTAATAAAATAGGTCCATATAAATAATCTATTTCACGGTATTTTCTTTTTCCCCTTTGAAAGCGAATCACTGGATAGATAATATGATTTTCTTTTACTAGCATTTCATTTTCAATATAAAAGCCCAATTTACAGATTTCTTTTCTTACTTGGTAAACATCGCTATTAGGAGAAAGAATCATGGTATCAACATTTTGGTAAGTATCTTTTTTATATTTTAAAATTCCAATCATATTCAAACCACCCATACCAGAAATAATAATGGTATCGATATCTTTTTCGATTGGTTCAATACCAGGTCCTAATTTTACGATAATTTGATTTTGGACTTGATATTTTCGAATGTTTTCTTTAGCATGAGAAAGAGGTCCTTCTTTGATATCAGAAGCAATCACTTTCTTAGGATGTTTATTTTGTACTAGATAAATACTTAAAAGAGCATGATCACATCCAACATCGATAATGGATTTCTCTTCTTCTACAAGGTTAGCAACGGTTAATAAACGATGATTTAATTTTACTTTCATATACTTTTCTCTCCATTCGATAAAAAAAGACTATTGCTAGTCTTAATTGGTTAAGAAGTCTTTTAATTTGCGACTTCTAGAAGGATGTCTTAATTTACGAAGAGCTTTGGCTTCAATTTGACGAATTCTTTCTCTGGTTACTCCAAAGATTTGCCCTACTTCTTCTAGAGTTCTACATTGTCCATCATCTAAACCAAAACGAAGTCTTAATACTCTTTCTTCACGATCCGTTAAAGTAAGTAATACACCACTTAATTCTTCTTTTAGCATTTCACTAGTTGCATATTCTTCTGGAGACATTGTTCTTTCATCTTTAATGAAATCTCCTAAATGAGAATCATCTTCTTCTCCAATTGGTGTTTCCAAAGATACTGGATCTTGACTAATTTTATAAACTTCACGTACTTTTTCAATACTAACACCAAGTTTTTTCGCAATTTCTTCATCTGTTGGCTCACGATTTAATTCTTGTGTTAATTGTCTTTGAACACGAGCTAATTTATTAATCGTTTCTACCATATGAACAGGTACACGAATCGTTCTAGCTTGATCAGCAATGGCACGAGTAATTGCTTGACGAATCCACCAAGTTGCATAGGTTGAAAATTTGAATCCTTTCGATGGATCATATTTATCAACGGCTTTCATTAAGCCAATATTTCCTTCTTGGATTAAATCCAAAAATAGCATTCCACGACCAACATAACGTTTCGCAATAGAAACAACCAAACGAAGGTTAGATTCGGCTAACATTTTTTTAGCATATTCATCCCCTTGTTCTGCTCTTAGAGCATATTCGTATTCTTCATCGGAAGTAAGTAAATTGATACGTCCAATTTCTTTCAAATACATTCTAACAGGATCATTAATTTTAATATCTTTGGAGAACGAGAAATCTTCTAAATCATCAAATCCTCCATCTTCACTATCGTCCCCATCCTCTTCTTGTTCAGAAGTAATTTCAATATTATTATCTACTAAGAAATTATATAAATCATCTAAAGAATCGCTATCAACATCTAATCCTTTTAATTCTTCTGCTAATTGTTCATAGGTAATAAAACCATTTTCCTTACCTAATTTTAATAAACTTTCTTTTCTTTCTTCAAATGTTTTAATTTCCTTTGTCATTATCGTCAACTCCCCATTTACTTTCCTATTTCTTGTTTTAGTTGCGCAATTTTTAATCCAATCTGTGCTTGATGCATGACATCATTTTCATGCTTCATTTCATTTTCTAATTTTTTGATTTCTTTTTTAACTTGATATTCTTTCAAAGTATGAACATAGTCTAATAAGGCTTTTTCACTTAAGTTAGGATCAAGTTCTAATTCTAATACTCTATTTAGTACTGTAAGAAGATTTTCTTTATCTTGTAAATAGGTATAGAAATCTGCTGGTGTAATCATACCATATTTTTGATAGTAATAAGAAATTTCACTGGCTAAGAATCTTTCTTCTTCATTTGGAAAATAAATTTTTCCCTCATCATAATACTGTAAACATTTCTGATCTACCATCATATAGTATAAAAGTGCATAGGTTGCGAGATTATATTTATCCTTTTTTGGATCCTCATTTTTACTTACTAGTAACGGTTTTTCGATTACTTTTTTTCTCTCATTTTCATTCTCATGGATTAAGGACAATAATCTTTTTTCTAGGGTATTATAACCTATTTCGAATTCATTTGCAAGTTTTTTTAGAATAAATTCTCGATGAATTTCATCTTCTATTTTACTAGTTTCTACTAAAACACTATGAATATACTCTGTTTTTTCTAAATCACTATTTAAATTTATATTCTTTTTCAAACGTTTTATTCTATAATCGCTTAAAGTAATAGCATGATTCACTAAATTTTGAAAAGAATCTTTCCCATATTTTAAAATATAATCATCAGGATCTAGGCCATTATCAAGTTCAACAACAGATATTTGGCACCCTAATTTTTCTAATTCACTTCCATTATCTAAGCATGCTTTTCTTCCTGGTTCATCCCCATCAAAGCAAAGAATGACATGATTAGATAAACGCTTAATAAGGTTTGCTTGTTCTTTAGTCATTGCCGTTCCCATTAAGGCAACTACATTCTTAATTCCAATCGTCATAGAACGAATAACTGCCATAAATCCTTCCATCACAATAACTTGATTCTTACTACGAATGTATTCTCGGGCAATATGGTAATTGTATAAAGTTTCCCCTTTTTGAAAAATTTCTGTTCCTTTGGTATTTACATATTTATTTTCTTTGATCCCATCATATCTTCTTCCAGAAAATCCTACGATTCTACCATTTAAATCATATAAAGGAAACATGATACGATTGATATAAACATCTTTATCAGAAGTAGATAAACCAATATTATTTAAAGTATTATAATCATAGCCTTGTCCTACTAATAATTTGGTAAGAGCATCTGGCTTGTCCAAACTAAGTCCAATCTTGTACTCTTTAATCATAGCTTCATCAATATGTCGATTCGTAAGATATTCCTTAGCCTTCTTGGCATAACTACTATTCATATTGTTTTGATAGTATTTATGAGCAAGTTCATAAATTTGATAAAAGCGATCATATTTGGTATTTTTCTTTTGGATTTGTAATCCCTTGATTTCGATTCCTGTTTTCTGTGATAAGATCAGCAAAGCTTCTTTAAAGGAAACATGTTCATAATCCATAATAAATTGAAATACATTTCCACTAGCTCCACAAGAAAAACAACGATAAATCTGTTTTTCACGAGAAACACTCATCGAAGGATTGGTATCATCATGAAAAGGGCAAACCCCAAAGAAATTTTTTCCTTTCTGGGTAAGAGGCAAGTAGCTAGAAATAATATCTACAATATCTACTTTACTACGAATTTCATTAATCGTATGAGTATTGTCCATCCTAACCCTCCTTTTTCATGAAAATTCACGATTTCTTAACAAAAATTATTATAACACTACTTTTCGACAAAAACTATACCAAATGTATGATAAATTACGATCATGAAAAATTTTAAATATATTTTAATTAGCAGTATCATCATCTTTGTTTTAAACTTTCCTGCACACTTTGTATTTGGTATCATTCCTAGTGATATCACCGCAATCTTTTTCCCAACGAATGAAAGTATTTTTCAACATATGAAAATGATGTTTACCTGTTGTTTCATCTTTCATTTCGTATTATTTTTCATAAGGAGGAAATTTCATTTTGAGAATGTTTTTCTAACATGTCTCATTAGTAGTATTAGTTCGATTGCTTTCTTTTTAGTGATTTTTATACCAGTTTATCTAAGATTTGGAGAACACATGATTTTTACTTTTATATTACTATTGATTTCGATTCTATTTGGTCAATATCTATCATATCCTTTTTTAGAAAAACCAGAGTATAAACAATTAGAAATCATGAGCGTCGTTTTACTAGCTATTATTTTTGTGATTGGAGGATATTTAACTTTTCACCCAATTAAAAATTTCTTCTTCTGGGATCCAGAAAAAGAAACTTATGAAAGAGTCTACAAGTAGATTCTTTTTTATATGGTTCTATTTACTTTCAAAATCATCCCACGGCATAATAGTTAAAAGAGGCCATTTCTTCTTCCATTTTGCGGTTTTTAATTGGTATGGTTCTTTGGTAAATTGTTTTTTGATAGGTCTTATGATCATACGAAAAAGATCATGAAAGCCATATGGAGCACATACGATTAATTGATCTTCTTCTAATCTTACCCCAATACAAGTAACACTTGTTCCCCAGCAACTAATAGCATCCTCTAAATTAGTATATGGTTGAATAGGCATGCCATATTTTTCTTCATACCATAAATGTACTCTTGCCTCATTCTTAATATCAAAAGAAATATCGAGATCTGGTAATAACGATTGAATGTATTGAATGATAGAATCTTCTTTTTCATAAGATACATCATAATCAAAATAAACAATATCAAAATCTTCTATTCCATAATCGAGTGGATAATCATGATAATAATTAAAAACAGTTTGATTAATACAACCAGCTGCAACATAATAATTTTTTAATTTTGAGTGAGATAATGTAATAAGAACTTTTCTTAATTTTTCATTCTGCATAAGTATGTCTTTTAAAACTTCTACTTGCTGATCGATTGATAAATTTGATTCATTTTGTTTTTGTATCGTATCCACTTTTTATTTCTCCTTATATAAATGAATCCATCCCATGTCTAGCCAAAATTTTACTTCATCATAACTACTAACCTCTTCGCTAGGCATATTTAAAATATAAATTTCTATTTGTTTATGATGAATTAAATTTTCTATGACTGCATAGGTTAACTCAGCAAAAGCACTAGCACCAATATAACCATCCATTCCATTTTTGGTTTCATTCATTAAAAAATAAACATCTGTATTTTCAATATTCGTATAAAAATCATGATAAATATCAGGTAGTTCTACTTGATAATTGTCTAATTCAACATATTTAGGATAATCTAATATTTCATACCCTTGATTTTGAAAATAGTGAATCCAATATTTAACTTTATCCTGTAATGTACTACTTCCTGATATTACGATTTTTTTCATATTTACATCACTCATTCCTATTAAATAAAATTCTTTCTCGTAAAAGTTTCAATATTTTTATCAATATAAATATCGATGGTACCCTTTTCTACTACCTTAATCCAACCTAATCCGTTAATGACTAAATCTTCACGATATTTCATTTCATAAGTAGTTTTGGATAAATCCAACAGTGCTTTTTGCTTACTAGCATTCATTTTCTTAACTTTCAATCCATTAGGAATGTATAGCGTAAAACTATTTTTATCCCCCTCTTGATAATCAACTCTACAAATAGAATCAATGATAAGACATTGCCCTTTTCTAATTTGAAAAGTTTTTGGTTTCATTTCCTTTTTATGAATAAATTTTTTTAAAAGATTAGAATCTAAATAATTGGTAATATTTCCATAATCTACTAATCCTGGCGTATCAATAATCGTTAAATCTTTATTTAAATGAATCGTAACCGTATTTAATGTGGTACTAGGAAGTGGAGAAATAGTAAGTTCATTTTCACTTTCTGAATAATTTTTAATCAATTTATTGATAAGACTACTTTTTCCCGTATTGGTATGTCCCACTACATAAACTTTATTCGATGTTTTATATTTTTTTATTTTTTTCATAAGTAAATCAATATTATAGTTTTTATTAGCACTAATCACAATCATATCTTCATAAGGTACTTCCAATGCCCTTACATAGTCTAAAATTTTTTCATCTTTTACACTTTTAGGTAAAACATCTTTTTTATTTAAAACCAAAATCATTTTATTGGATAAATACTCTTTAATACTACAAATATCTTTATCTAAATTGAGTAAATCAACCATATGTAATACTAAGTCTTTTGTTTTACCAACAGCTTTTAATATCTCAATATATTCTTCATTAGATTTGGTAACGACTTGATATTCTCCATAATTTTTCATACGAAAACATCTTTGACAGATGTCATTTTCCAAACTAGTAACATATCCTGGTTGAGTAATATTTTCATTCTGTAATAATACTCCACAACCGGTACAATATTTCTTTTTACTCATAATATTCACCCTTCTTCATGATATTTTTCTTTTGATAGTTATTTAAAATTTTTCTTTCAATAAATCGATTAATACTGGTAATCTTTAAATCTTTTTTTCCTAAAGGATCCACTAAAATAGTAAATAATCCATAACGGTTACCTCCATAGATATCCGTTACGATTTGATCTCCTATCATACACATTTCCTTTTTTTGAAAATGATATTTCTTTTGAATTTTACGAAAGCCTTTCGCAAGGGGTTTCATGGCTGTTGCCACAAAATCGCATTCTAAGTAATTGGCATAAGACTGAACTCTAGATTTCGTATTATTAGAAATAATCACAATTTGAAAATCTTTTTTTAAATCGATGAGTAATTTTCTAACTTCGTTAGTAATCATCTTTTGATCAATTAAAGCAATCGTATTATCTAAATCAAAAATTAAACATTGGATTCCTAGTTGTTTTAACTTTCGATAATCAATACTTTGAATATCCTTTTGATACATTTTTGGATAACATTTCATGAAATCACCTAACTACTATTATACATGATTTTTTAAGAAAAAGAAAAAAGATTCTATCAAAACCATACTTAGTTTTGTAAATAGAATCTTTATAATCATTTATTTTTGCCCTAATTTTAAAATTTTCGGTGTGTTGGTATCCCAATGGAAAGATTCCGTTTCCTGTAATTGTTGATAAAATTTTTGTTTTCTTTCTTGTTTCATTTGATTTAATTCTTGTATTCTTTGATTTTTAAAATCTTCTAAAGATGCATATTGATTTAAATCAATAATTTCCGTAATTTTAGCAAGATTAGTTCCTTTAAATAACGCATTATCGCGAATTTTTTTATCTAAAGTAACAAGAGCATAATAATTAGGATCATTCATAACAAAAGAATGAGTAACGTATTCATTCGTAACTGGATCTTTATAACAGATAATATCTCCACTTTCATAATCAGATTTTAACTGAAATGATGTCAAAACAGCATTGTCTGTTTGAATAATTCTATTATCGTCTCCAAAATCTAATTCATCCCAAGTATTACGTGGTATCACAAAGTCACCATTTCGATAATTATATAAAGCACCAAAACCACCATTACTATTTTGAACTTTAAATAAAGGTAAATTAGGAACCACAACATCATCAATAGAAAAACCAAAACAATAATAATCCATAGGCCATCGATTAATTTCTTCTAATTTTCCACGCATTAATTTTTCATGAATCATAATATACCCAACTGGTTCATCACTATTAATCACAATAATTGCATTTCGTCTATCTAAAATATAACTATCAACTATTTGGTAATTGAATAGATGTGCAAGTTTTAATACAGAATTCATTAAATTTTTCTTATCTTTTTTTGATAATAACATCTCAACCATCCCTCTTTAAAAATATGCAAGTATTATACGTTATTTTCTGAATGTATGCAAATTTTTTCACTTCAAAAATCTAATTATTGATTCTTTGTCTTACCATATAAGTATCCATATCGATTCTTTCGAAGGTATAACCGTTTTCTTTTCCATAATGAATAATATCACGAATGGCATCTCTAGTTGCGGTCTTAATATCGTGCATCAATACCATATTGGCTTTATTTTTAGATAACGCACTAGTTACATTACGATATACTTGATCACGATTAGCACCAGCTGCATCTTGAGAATCGATATTCCAATCATAATAACGATATCCTCGACTTAATACTTCATTGACTAAAGTAGACATAATTCCAACACTATAGTTTCTACTAATCGTATTACTACTTCCTCCTGGAAAACGAATAATTTTACTAGTTTGTCCCGTAATTCTTTTGACACGATTACTAACCGTATTTAAATCATTAAAATAATTTTCAACAGAACTATAAACAGTTGCATAATTGTGAGTAGCAGTATGAAGGGCTATGGTATGTCCCTCGTCAAAAATTCTTTTAATTAGATAATCGGGTCCGCTATTCGTGACAAAGAAAGTAGCTTTGACACCCTCTTCTTTTAAGATATTCAAAATATCTCCGGTTGTGACACTACTTGGTCCATCATCAAATGTTAAATAAATAACGCCTTTTTTTACAACGCCACTACTAGGATCTGTCCTTTGAGAAACAATTACTTTTCTTTCTACTTTAGTTTTATTATTAGCATCATCTGCTACTTCGTATACTAAAGTATAAGTACCTTCTTTTCCTTTTGTTACACTACCAGTTACTTTTACTCTATCGGTTAAATCACCATTACAATTATCATCTGCTGTATAACCAGGTTCCTGATAAGCCTCATCTAATCCTAAATAAGTTGTTTGATTTCCTTTTAAAGTAATCGTAGGACTTGTAGTATCTACTTTATGAATATTTCTAGTAACAGAAATACGATTTCCAGATGCATCTTTTACACTATAAATAATACTATCTTCTTTTTTCTGAACCACTACTTTATCTGTTAAATCTCCATCATATTCATCGATTGCTTGATAACCTATTTCTTTAAATTCAGAATTCGGACAAATATTAACATCGGCATCTCCTTCTAACACAATGCTAGGAGCCTTCTTATCTACAACCAAAACAATTCGTTCTTGATGTACTTCAAAGATACCTTCCTTAACAGAATAAGATATCGTATAAGTTCCTATCTTCGAAGTATCTACAACGCCAGAAATTTTAATGTGATCTGTTAAATCTTTTCCTAACCATTTAGCTTTTGCACCAGATTCTACATAAGATTGATGATAAGAAATTTCTAATGGATTATCACCATTTAAAGTAATACTAGGAACACAAAGATGCATACCGATAAAAAGAACGATTAACAAAATAAATAAACAAAAATAGAAAGGTAGATAAAATTTACGATGCGGTGGCTTATGAAGAATATCTTCTTTGATATCCATTTCTAATTCTTTTAAGTTTGGTCCTTCGACTTTTTTTTCTTCTATTTTGGTAGAAGCAATTCTTTTAGCAATTGTTGACTGGTTTTTCTTTTTGTTAACATTGCTTTTTTGATTATTTTTCCCTTTTACTTCTTTCATACAACCACTCTCTTACAATCATATTGTATCACTATTTTGGAATCTTAAACAAAAAAATTAAAAAATATTTGATAGTTTGATACAAGATTTTAGTAGATTAGAAAAAGAGACCAAAGGTCTCTTCTCTTACATCATATCTTCAATGCTTTTTTCCATATTTCTGGTCATGTTTTTCATATCTCTTTTTAATTCTTTTGCACCATGTGGATTCATTTTTTTATAAGCGCACCATGCACCATAACCACCAAGGGCCATTAATACAGCTGAACCTGCGACTATACTACTTTTCTTCATAATATCACCTCTAACTTTGAAAATATGATCAGTATATTTCTATACCATTACTATTATGAGAAAACCAAACTAAATTTATACAACATTAATATTGTCCATTAACATTTCTTTTAAGGTCGTTCTTCTAATATTGGTATCATCATTTTGAATTGCTTTTTCTAAAGCGGAAATTTCTCCAATTAAATATAACTTCTTCTTTACTCGAGTAACACCTGTATAAATCAATTTACGATAAAGCATTTTTCCATATCCATGAACAATAGGAATAATGATAGTATCAAATTCACTTCCTTGACTTTTATGAATACTAATGGCATAAGCATGTTTAAATTTTTGAAAATTAGTTGGTGTATATTTTACGATATTACCATCAAAATTTATATAAACTTCTTTTTTAGATTCTGTTTTAATTTCTTCAATGTAACCAATATCTCCATTAAAAATATTTTCATCTGGCATATTGGAAAGTTGAATGACTTTATCATGTTCTCGATAAATGGTATCATTAATTAAAATTTCTTTTTTACCTTTTTCTTTGGGATTAAAAATTTGTTGTAAAGCGATATTAATACTATCAATACCATTTAAAGTCTTATACATCGGAGCTAATACTTGCACATCTGAATGAATATATTGTTTAGCGATTTCAATAATATGATTGGTAACTTCATGAGTAGGCGTAGGAATAAAAATTAAATCTTCCGTTTGATTAAAAATCGTTTGATCGAGACAATTTTCATTAATTTGATAAGCTAAATTAATAATATTAGAGTTTTCTTTTTGGCGATATAATTCTTTTAATTCGACAACGTTTAAGCAATTGCTTTCAATCATATCTTTTAATAGCTGACCTGCACCAACACTTGGTAATTGATTATAATCTCCTACAATAATAATTTTCGTATCATATTTTAAACCTTTGAGTAAAGAATCAAATAGATAAGTATCTACCATACTAAATTCATCGATAATAACAAGATCCACCTCACTCTTATGATACTCATTAATTCCAAATTTATTATTTTCTTTATTCCATTTTAAAAAACGATGAATAGTAGAAGCTGGAAGATTAGTAGATTCACTAATTCGTTTACTAGCTCGTCCTGTCGGAGCAAGTAAAGCAATTCTTTCCGATAATTTTTGATAAGATAATTGATTCATTAACCGATATAATTCGCAAATAGCCTTGATAATTGTGGTTTTACCAGTTCCAGGTCCACCTGTTACTACTAATAGTTTTTTAAGAAAAGAAAGTCTGATAGCTTCAATCTGTTCTTGATTATAAAAACAACCAAAGTATTCCTCTACTTCGCGTATTTTACTATCTAATTTTTTATCAGTACAATCACTACATCTCATCAAATAACCACATCTTTTGACGATGTTTTGTTCAGCTTCATACATTTTTTTCAAATAATATTTTTCTTCGATTAAGATTATTTTCATATCTAATAATAAGTTCTTTAAGGCCAAAAGAAATTCACTATCAGCAACTTGATTATTTAAAGCACGAACAGTATAGGCAAAAATTTCATCTTCTAACAAATAACTATGACCATATAAATTACATACTTCATCCATAATGTATAAAATAGCTGCCTGAATCCTTCTTACATCATCTTTTTTCATACCATTTTTTAAAGCAATCATATCTACTTTTTTGAAACTTAACTCTTCTAAATCTTCCATGAATAAATAGAGATTATCCTGTAAAATAGTATTTGTTTGATCTTTATATTTGTTATAAATCAGTAAACTTTCTTTTGTTGAAAAACCAAGTTCATTTAAAGACACAATAGTTTGATAGCTAGCCTGATAATCTAATAATGTATGATGGAGAGTATCAATTTGCTTTTTGGTAAGACCAGGAATTAAAAAAAGATTACTTGGATTTTCTAAAATAATAGTTAGAGTGTCTTTTCCCAAAAATTCCACTATCTTCTCTGCTGTCTTTTCTCCAATTCCTTTAAATAAACCACTACTTAAAAATTCGATAGTAGAATCTTTTTCTTCTGGTAATAAGCGTTCGTAATTTTCCACTTGAAATTGTTTTCCATATTTATCATGTTCTACCAATTTTCCATAAAAAAGATAGGTATCTTCTTCATTTAATTCATGAAAATAACCAGTAAAAGTGATAGTACGATTCACAAATTCTTCTAAATTTTCAGAGTTAGTTTCTTTCACTTTAAAAAGACCAATATAATAGCCATTATCACTTTTAAAGATAGTCTTTTTAAAATTTCCTTTGATGAATACTTCCATAATTTCCTCCAAAAAAAATATCCCTAAGGATATTATACCAAATTTAATGTTCTTTTACTTAATCATTGGAATGTTTTTTCACAAAAATTTCTAAAGCATGCTGAATTTCTTCATTACTATCTAAACCAACTAGGAAAGTGCGATTATCTTCTTGAATTTGTTTACGAATACAAATATCATTTTCATCTTCTTTATTTGACAAGTAAATATAAGTATTGCCATCAGATAATATTTTATCTACTACATTATATTCTTTATGATCTTCTAATCGAATACAACTATTATCTATCATATGATTTACCTCTTTCCTTTATATTCTTGAATTTGTTCACTAACAGCCATACGAAGAGCATCTTCCTGAATATTAGTTGGTACTAGAAAATCCCCTTTTGAATAGGTAGCTTGGCTATCGTTATCAATGTTATCTCCTAAAGAATTATAATTACCTGTTTGCTTTAATTCTTCTTCTTTTTCTTGATAATCATGATATGCCTCTATAACATTAGGTTTATTATCCTGATAATAAGCAAATTCTTTTTGAGTTAACTCTTGTTGAGCCTGTTGACTTAAAATATTATAATAGCGATCCATAAGATCAGCAGTATTAGCTGCTTTTCCTAACATGATGATTAATAAAATTCCACTAGCAATACCAACTACTTGTCCTATTCCTTTCATAATAACATTTTTACCAACATATAATTCACCATGTACTTCTATTTTTTTTGAAGAAAGACTTTTTTCGTAAAATTCATCTACTAACTGATCATTTAACTCACTTTTCACCTTTTGATAATGTTCCTGTACCATCTTTAAAAATGTTAAATCTAATTCTTCTTTCAACTGAATCACCTTCTATAATAATTACATTATATAATATTTTTTTTAAAAAATATAGTTTTTTATATTATTTTGTAGGAATTAATTCTTTGGCTACACAATAAGGATAGGAAACACTAGTAATAGTAGCGGTAATCATTTGACCACTATGATAATTTCCTGGTACTTGAATAGATAAATAATTGCTAGTATGACCATAACTATAGCCATTTTTATTCTGTTCTATTAAAACATCAATTTCACTATTTACAAATTTTTGCATATAGTTTTGTTCTAAAGTAGTCGATAAGGCAATTAATTGTCTAGCACGTTGTTTTTTGATATTGCCATCAATTTGATTAGGAAATTTACTGGCAGGAGTACCTCGACGAACAGAATAAGGAAAAACATGAATCTTAGAAAATGCCATCTTCTCACAGAACTCTAATGTTTTTTGAAATAATTCTTCGGTTTCTCCGGGAAAACCAACAATCACATCGGTAGAAATGGAAATATCAGGTCTTATGGTTCGAATTTTCTCAATTTTATCTTGATAATATTTCGTATCATACTTGCGATTCATTCGTTTTAAGATTTCATCGCTTCCTGCTTGTAATGGAATATGTAAGTGATTGCAAATAACTGGATACTTCTCTAAAATCGTTAACACTTCATCCGTTAATTCTGTAATCTCAATCGAAGAAATTCGTAAACGATATAAATTAGGGATGGTTACTATTTTTTTTAATAAAGAGGCAAAATCAGTACCTAAATCTCTTCCATAATTTCCAGTATGAATTCCCGTTAACACGATTTCTTGATAACCATTTTGTACTAAAGATGTAATCTCAGTAATCACATCCATTTCCTTCTTACTACGACATTTTCCTCTTACATAAGGAATGATACAGTAACTGCAAAAGTTTTCACAACCATCTTGAATTTTCACAAAAGCTCTCGTTCTACCTTCTACTTTTTCGATTTCCATATTTTCAAATTGGGTACCTAAATCGGAATAAAGATGAACCAAGTTTTGTTTATTTTGTAAATATTCCTCTACTAAATCGACTATTTTACTTTTATCTTTATTACCAATTAGAATATTAACACCTTCGATAGGGCTTTCTTTATTTGCTTCTACAAAGCACCCCATGGCAACAACACAAGCATTTGGATTTTTACGAATGGCCTGATGAATCATTTTTCTACTCTTACTATCGCTTTGATTTGTTACTGTACAAGTATTAATAATGTAAATATCACAAGAATCATCAAAATCGGTAATGGTATAACCTCTTTTTTGAAACAATGAAATCACATATTCACTTTCATAGGTATTGACTTTACATCCTAATGTATAAATTCCTACTTTCATAAGTACATCCCCTTTACATAAAGTAGATAAATTGTATCACAAAACAAAAAAAAAGAAAAGAATCCTTTTCTAATTTACAGATTTATTTTTCATAAACTCTCTTAAAATTTTAGTAAGAGCTCTTTTCTCAATCCTAGATACATAACTTCTCGAAATTTTTAATTCTTTCGCAATTACTTTTTGAGTCTGTTCCTTCTGATTATTCAATCCATATCTACGAATAATAATTTCTCTTTCTCGATCTGTTAAAATGTTTAAATAACTCTTTAATAATTTAATATTATCCTTTTTATTAATTTCGTCTACAAAATCCGGTTTCGGAGCTTTTAAGATATCTAGAATCGTAATTTCATTCCCATCTTTATCAAAACCAATGGATTCATTTAAAGATACATTTTTACTATTTTTATTATTAGCACGAAAATACATCAAGATTTCATTTTCAATACATCTGGCACAGTAAGTCGTAATTTTCGTTCCATGCTTATTAGAAAAGGAATCTACTCCTTTAATAAGACCAATCGTTCCAATACTAATTAAATCATCACTATCTTCTATTTTGGAATCATATTTTTTCACAATATGAGCAACTAATCTTAAGTTATGTTCAATTAATTGACTTCTTGCTTCTTTATCCCCTTTTAAATGGGCTTCAATGTATTTTTCTTCTTCTTCCTTGGTTAAAGGTTCTGGAAATACATTATTAGAGTAAGAAGCAGTAAAAATAGAAAATTCTTTAAAAATCATCTGTAATAGTTTTTTTAACATTTTATCACCCATTACAGATTATGTCGCTTTTTGTCGAAATATGAGATTCTATTTTTTTAGTGTTAACTGTTTTGGTGTTTTTGCTTCTTCTAAAAAATTTCTTCTACTAACAAATGTCATGTATAATTTTTGATACATATAATTCTTTTGAAGAGCTATTTTTTGTTCATTCAATTTCATAAATTCTACATAAGTTAAAGTAGGATTTTCCTTTTTCATTTTTTTATAGATATTTTTATATTTACAATAATAACTAAATGCTTCTTCTTCTAATTCTTCTCTATTTTTAAAATGAGTATAATGCTCTCTTGCTTCCTCTATTGTCGCCCTTCGAGCAATTTTTAGAATTTCCATTTCTACTTTACGGTTATCATGAACCCATATATAGCGAAGATAACCATGTTCATCATAATCAAAATCATCAAATGTATTCCAATCAAAAGAATACATACCATCAAAAAAAGAAAGATTAGGAAAATCAGTAGGAAATAAAGAGGAATCTGAAAAATCTTTTCTATTTTTTACCTTGATATCATCGTTTAACACAAAATATCGAATATCACTCTCATAGTCATGGATACAATTGGAAAACTCTTCATAAAAATAATTTTGTTTTTCGTTTTCATCCAACATACAACAACTACCTAATAAACGAAGATAATACTGATTACAAAAAAGTAAAGCGACTGCAGGATCAGAAAAGGATAAAGTATCTCCTTTATGTAAATCAATATCTAAATGCAAACCACCTTTGAGACGGATTAATTTTTCAATATGATATTTTTTAATGAAATTAGAAGGAGTGTTAGAATTGGTTTCAAAAAAAGGAATAAGCGAATTTTTTTCGATTAACTTTAAAGTGTAATCATTGATAGCTATCATTTCACCTTCCTGCAATTGTTCCAATTGTTGTTGATTATCCTGTTTTACAGTAGCTACTCCTCTTAACATCATTAATAATGGTGAAAGTTCCGTATCAGAAAATAACATTTTTTTCATAGCATTATTTAAAATAATAATATCCTCTGAATCAAAGCTAATCTTATATAGAAGACATTTTTCTTTTAAGATAGCAGATTCATATAATTGATAAGGGAAAATAGCATACTTATCGATTCTTTTTTTAGGAGTGAATTCAAAGAAAGAAGAATAAACAGATATTTTATCTGAAAAGGCTCGTCTTCTTAAATCGTTAATGTGAAAGCGAAGAATATCCCCCTCTTTATAAGAATCAAAATCTTTTATTAACCTAAAATAAATATAATCATCACTATTAAAATTGTTTAAAATCATGACACAATCTCCTATCACTAAATGATTATTTATTATAACAAATCAAATCACCCCAAGCAAGGAAAATTGATATTACATGATAACTTTAGTTGAAAATGAAAAGAAGAAATTGATATTTTTTTTCTTCTTTTCATTCATTTTACCATTTTATTTTCTTTACTTTTTTAGCATTTCCATAATCTTTTGACCATATAGTTCTTGGTGCTACCATCAATCTTTTCATATCACATGTTCTATAAATACGAGTAGGTACTATATGATGTTCTAATACAAGGTGATTAAAATCATAATCCAAATTCATTCTGATATTTTTCATTTTTTTTACTTCCTTTTCTATATTATAAAGATTTTATTTACTGTAAATAAGTTTTAATTTATATTTTCTTTAAAATATTCTTCTATAACATCTAAATCACTATATGGTAAATATTGATCTTCTACTGCCATATAGTTATCGGTTCCCTTACCAGCAATTAAAACAATATCATTTTCTTGAGCAATTTCAAAAGCTCTATAAATTGCTTCTTTGCGATCAATAATTTTTTCATAATTAGTTTGATTGGAATCTTTTACTAAATCAGAAATAATATCGGAAACATTTTCATATCTTGGATCATCCATGGTAAAAATGACATAGTCTGATTTTTCGAGAACTAGTTTTCCCATAGGACCTCTTTTTTCTTTTTCTCGTCCACCAGCACTACCGGTAACGGTAATAATACGACCTTTCTTAATAGCATCTAATAATTGAAATAATTGAGAAAAAGCATCTGTAGTATGAGCATAATCCAAAAGAATATGATATTTTTGTCCAAACTCTAAAAACTCTACTCTACCACTTGGTGCGATAATATTAGGAACTTTTTTGATAATTTCTTCTATATCATATCCCAAAGCAAGTAAAGCTAACATACTAGCACATAAATTATAAACATTAAATTCACCTAATAATGGAGATAACACTTCATAGAATTGGTCATGATATTTCAGTGTAATTTTAGTCTGAGAAAAAGAATAAGTAGTATCGATAATTTGTAAAGTAGATTCTTGTTTTCCATAAGTAAGAATGGTACCTCTAGCACAGTTTCTTACTTCTTCATAATGACGATCATCTATATTTAAAATGGAAAAACCATCTTCTTGCACTTGACGAACTAGTTGTTTCTTACAATCTACATAATTTTCAATCGTCTTATGGATATTTAAATGATCTTCTGTAATATTCGTAATAATTCCGATTCGAAACTTTAAATTTTCCAATCTTTTACGATAGAAAGCTTCAGAAGAAGTCTCCATACTTAAAAATTTACATCCACTATCCACAAATCTTCGAAAATAGTCATATAATCGATCAGCATCTGGAGTAGTATTACGAATGGATTCTTGAAATTTACTGCAAGAAATTCCATTTGTTCCTAAGTAAGCACAAATATCATTTCCCATTAACATTTGAATCATGGTAGCAACTGTCGTTTTTCCATTGGTACCTGTAATTCCGATTAGTTCTAAACTATTTTCAGGATGATCATAAAATCTACTAGCAAGTAAAGAAAGTTCTCGATTCGTATTTTCTACTAAAATGGTTGGTACGGAACAAGAAACTTTTCTCTGTACCACAATAGCACTAGCACCATGTTGAATAGCATCTTCTATAAAGTCATGACGATCAGCCGTAACACCCATCGTACATACGAAAAGATCTCCAGGCTCTACTTCTTTAGAATTGATTTTAATACCTTTAATTTCTAATTCTGGATGATTACAATTTGGATATAACTCACCTAATTTTTTCACTACTTTCCCTCCTAAAAACCCGATAAGGTTTCATTTTTGTCCTATCTTTGGAATATCTCTCATAGATTGCTAGTAACTCTTGTTGTTGATTCATTAATAATACAAAATCATGAATAGTATCTAACGTTAAAATAGAACCATTTTCTACCTGTTTTTCTACCTTAGAATCTACAAAAATTCTTTCATAATCAATTAAGGCATCTTCTATTTTTCTAACTTTATGGAAATCAATTTCTTGAATAGAAACACAATCTTCTAAAGAAAAGTTTCCTTGTTTTTCTCTAACTAGATTCTTCATGGTACAAGGATAACCTAGTTTATTTCCTATATCACGAATTAAACTTCGGATATAGGTTCCCTTACTAACATGAGCACGAATGGAAAAAGTATAATACCCATCCTGTTTCTCTATATCTCCCAACTGCTCTATTTCATAAATTTCCACTTCTCTTTTTGGAAGAATGACTTCTTCTTGATTTCTAGCATATTCGTATAATCGTTTTCCATTTACATGCAAAGCAGAATACTTAGGAACTTCTTGCAGATATTTTCCATGAAAATAAGACAAGGCTTGTTGTATTTCTTCTTTCGTTAAATTCTCTATATTATATGTTTTTTCTATCTTACCAGTGATATCTAATGTATCTGTTTGAATTCCCACTATAATTTCTGCTTGATATACTTTACTAGCACTAGTTAATAAATCAATAATTTTACATCCTTCATTAATTCCTAATACTAATACACCAGTTGCGATAGGATCTAAAGTACCTGTATGACCAATATGTTTCGTCTTTAATTTTTTACAAGCAATATCAACAACATCACGACTTGTCATATTCTGTTCTTTATTCACAACTAAAATTCCACTTTGCATATAAAACACCACCTTCAGTATACCAAATTCAAACAAAAAAAACTACCATTTGGTAGTTTTAACTGTAAAATGAAATAATTTTTTCAAGGAGATTCTTGTCAAATTTTTGATTACGAATCATTTCAATTTCTTGTTTATAAGGAGGATAATTACCATTGATATAAGGTGTCTCCAAAATCTTAGGAATATTTTCTAATGTAGGATGATAGATAATTTTCATTAAATTTTCAAAACCAATCGTACCAAAACCAATATTTTCATGTCGATCTTTATGAGAACCTCTCTCATTTTTACTATCATTGATATGAATACATCCGATTTTATCACATCCAATCATTTGATTAAATTCTTCTAACACTTGATCAAAATCAGATAAATCATAGCCAGCATCATTTAAATGACAAGTATCTAAACAGACTCCTAAACGATTAGAATAAGTAACACCATTGATAATCTGTTTTAATTCTAAAAAGTTACTTCCCATTTCAGAACCTTTTCCTGCCATGGTCTCTAATAAAATTTTGGTATTACCATGGTAACTTTTCAATACTTCATTAAGTCCATCGATAATACTAGATAGCCCTTCTTCTATTCCTAATCCTACATGACTACCGGGATGTAATACTAAAAATCTAATTCCTAATTGATCACATCTTTCCAGTTCCTGTTTTAAAAAAGAGATTCCAAAATCTAAATTTTTACGATTAGCAAGATTAATAATATAAGGAGCATGGACAATAACTTTAGAGATATCAATACCATTTTCTTTCATTAATTTCATAGCATCAATGGTTTTAAAATCATCAATTTCTGCTCTAACTGTATTTTGAGGTGCACCTGTATAAAACATAAAAGTATTTGCTCCATAAGAAATTGCCTCATTCACAGAGGCAACTAACTGTTCGCTTTTATTAAAACTAACATGAGAACCAATCCATAATTTATTGTTCACCATTGCATGCCTCGCTACTATAGATAATTGCATTCCAATTTAACTTATTACCATCTTCATCTACAGGTTGTACATCACTTAATCCTGAAATTTCAGTATATTCTTTATGATATCCCTCTTCGGTACCGCAAAGAGATTGAATAGTAACTTCCATTTTATTTTTAGCATTTGCAACAATTTTACTAGCAACCAATTCTTTTTCTTTAGTTAAAGGAATAGCATAATTTTTACTATCCTGAGCAGCAAGATAATATTGATATTCTGGATCCGTACCAGTTCCGACATTGATAATAACAACATAACTTTTATTTAAAATATATTTACCACCAAATGGAGATTTTTCATTAGATTTATCCAAACTCGCAACATCAAATGTTACTATCGTAACATCATTATTCAAAATAGGCAATTCATAAATTTCACTAGTAGCATCTTTTTTAACACTCTCTACAAAAATCTTACCTTCTGAGATATAACTATCCTTTTTAGTATTGGTAATATATTGAGATACTTTCGGTATCGCAATGGATAATAGTACACCTAAAATAACGATAACAGCTAATAATTCTATTAAAGTAAATCCCTTTTTATCATTCTTCATTTTATATCACATCCTATTATAAATATACCATATACCAAAGGAGTTATCAAGAAAAACTAAAAGAAAAAAGATTCCGTAGAATCTTTAACAACCTTGTGAACTATAAACAGTTGCATTCCAACCACTTGCTGGTTGATATTTCTCTAATCCTGCTATTTTATCAATGACCATATACTCACCATCTTCAGCTCCACAGACAGGAGTAACCTCTGCTTTTGTACCTTGTACGTTGTTTCTAATAATAGAATTTCGAGTGATATCTTCATCTTGCATTAAACGAATTGTATATCTTTTAGAATCTTTAATAGCAACATAATATTGTATATTAGGTACTTCATCTGTACCTGTATTAATAACAGCTACATAACTACTCTGTGGTAACCATGCACCATTGAATGGAGATTTTTTCTTTCCTTTTTCTAATTGAATTAAATCAATAGATATAATCGTAATATCTTCTGTACCAATAGGTGCATCATAAATTTCACTCGTAATATCTTTGCGAACAGCATCAACATATTCTTTAGCTGTAGCAATTAAACTATCTTTTCTGGAATTAGTAATATATTGAGTAACTTTTGGTACTGCAATTGCCAGTAAAATAGCTAAAATTACGATAACTGCTAATAATTCAATTAAAGTAAATCCTTTTCTATTTTTCACTTTTTCACCTCATACTAATTAGATAGAAGAAAAGTTGTCTAATGACAACTTAATTTTATTTATTTACTACCTGTATGTACACCGCTATCATCAATTAAAGTCGTAATAGTAACTGAGGTACCATCTGTAAGTTGTAATGTTCCACCAGCAGTTGGCATGGTAGCAGCAGCAGCTTCTCCTGTAGGAATTTGTACAACGTCACTAGATTTTAACTTATTGTATTCAATGATAGATGCAGTTGTCTTTTTACTTGCGGCTTCATAATTTCCAATTGCATATCCTTTAGCATCCATTGCAGCTACATAAAGTAAATAATGTGGTTCTTCAGCAGTTCCTTCATTTACAATTAACACATAAGACTTCTTTAAAAGCCAATCTGCATCATATGGAGAAGTTGCTCCACCTCTTTCTAGTTTTGGATAGATAACATCAAATGTAATGGCAGTAGCTTCATTATTTCCAATAGGATTTGCATATTCACTAGAAATAGATCCTGAATTAACAGATTCCATATATTTTTTTACATTGGCAATAAAAGCACTCTTTTTTGATGAGTTAATATATTTGGTAACAGCAGGCACTGCTAACGCTAACAAGATACCTAAAATTACGATAACAGCAAGCAACTCAATTAATGTAAAACCTTTCTTATTTTTATTTAATTTCATTTTGATTCCTCCTCTATTATTTTTATCATACTTAGTATATCATTAACTATATTTTCATGCAATCATTTTTTTTAGAAAACTTTTATCTATGTAAAGTTACAGTTTATTTAATAAGGTTGAATGGTACCAGTTACTCCTGTAATGGTATAAATCTGTGAATTACTTGGAGAAACAATATTTTTTTGGATTAAATTCATCCTATCATCAGATTGTAGTTCATCTTCGTGAACTAAACGAATCCCTTTATTTCCACTATCTGTAGTAGCAACTAATTGTACATAGTACTCTAAATACCCATCTTTACGAACAACAACAACATAGGAATCTGTTAAACTATAACTATTTCCATCAGAATCTTTTGAAACATCTTTAGTACCTAAATACGATAAAGTAATTTTTAGCAGTTGGTTAGATGCCGGTTTATCTACTTTACTACTACGAATCAAATATTCTGCTTGAGTAATTAATTTTCTAGCATCTGTTAAATAGGTATCATTTTTACTTTTGTTTAATATAGAAGTAATATTAGGAATCGCAATTAACATGATAATAGATAAAATAATAATAACCCCTAACAATTCTACCAGCGTAAATCCTTTTTTATTCATCTATGAAAGACCTCCTATTATTATCATTATAAACTAAAAACGAAAGACTATCAACTTCAAAATCAAAAATTTAAAATTAGATTGACTTACATTTAAATTCAACATATAATGTAATGAATACAACTAATTGGAGGAACAAGTATGGAAGATACTTTAAAAGAAGGTATAAAAGTATCTATCACTACAATGATAGGAAATATTTTTTTATCAATATTTAAATTTATTTGTGGATGGATAGGAAAAAGTAATGCGATGATATCGGATAGTATTCATTCTTTATCTGACGTATTTAGTACGATTGTTGTAATGATTGGATTAAAACTAGCAAATAAAAAAGAAGATACAGATCATCCTTATGGACATGAAAGAATGGAATGTATTGCCGCCTTTCTCTTATCCGTCTTTTTATTTATAACAGGAATAGGAATTGGCTGGATGGGAATTAGAATTATCATAGAAAATGATTATCATTCTATCCAAGCACCAACTATGATTGCTTTAATAGCATCGATTATTTCTATTCTTACTAAAGAAATCATGTATTGGTATACAAGAAGTGTTGCTAAGAAAATCAAATCTGATGCTCTAATGGCAGATGCATGGCATCATCGCAGTGACAGTCTCTCTTCTATTGGTAGTTTGATTGGTATTAGTGGTGCCATGTTAGGATGGAAATTATTAGATCCCATTGCTAGTATTATGATTTGTGTATGCATTATAAAAGCATCATTGGATATTTTTATGGATGCTGTTGATAAAATGGTAGATAAATCTTGTAGTACAGAATTTATTGAAGAAATCAAGCAATTAGTTTTAAAAATTGATGGTGTAGAAGATATTGATTCTATTAAAACAAGACTCTTTGGAAATAAATGTTATATTGATATTGAAGTGAGTGCTGATGAGACACTAAGTTTAAAAGAAGCACATGAAATTGCGCAAACGATACATGATAAAATAGAAAATACTTATCAAGAAACAAAACATTGCATGGTACATATGAATCCAAAATCGATATCAAAATAGAATATTTTTTTAAGATTTTCTCATACTATGGTTAGGTGAAGAATATGGAAAATCATTCTATTTGGGAACTTTCAGCAAAACAAGATAAGATAACAGAAAAAAAATTAGAAAAAACAACAGAAGTATTAATTATAGGTGGTGGTATTACAGGAATGACTACTGCCTATTTTTTAATGAATTCAAAGAAACCAATTACAGTGATTGATAAGAGTAGAATCGGAATGGGTGTTACTGTAAAAACAACTGCTAAATTAAATTATTTACAAGGAGATATTTATCAAAAATTAGAAAAAAATTTCGATAAAAAAACGAGCAAACTATATTTTGATTCTCAAGTAGAAGCAATTGATTTAGTAAATAAAATTGTTGCTAAAGAAAAAATTGACTGTGACTTAGAAAAATGTGATTCTTTTATCTTTACCAAGGAAAAAAAAGGAATTTCAAAAATAGATAAAGAAAAAGAAATATTAGAAGGTTGGGATATGAAGGTTGGAACAGTAGAAAATCTTCCCATTCATTTCCCTATTGAATATGGTATTGTAACAAAAGATACCTATACTTTTCATCCACTTAAATATATAAATGGTTTAAAAAAAGTATTGGAAAAGAAGATAGATATTTTTGAAAATGTTATGGCACTAGAAATCATACCAAAAAATGATTATTTTTCAGTAAAAACAAATCGTGGAATAATCGATGCCAAATATGTAGTAGTAGCTTGTCACTACCCTTTTTTTATTATTCCTGGATGGATTCCTATCAAAACTTATATCAAAAGAGAATATGTCAATGCCAGTCAATATAATCATGAAGGAAAAAATTTTACTGCTATCAGTATTGACTCTACTCTACATTCAATCCGCTTTTACAAAGATTATATTATTTATGGTTCGAATCAACATCGACTAACAAATAAAATTGAATATCAAGATAATTATCAACAGAGTCAAAGCGATTTTAAAAGATTATTTTCGAAAGAGCCGGAATATACTTGGATGAATCAAGATATTATGTCAAATGATGATTTACCACTAATTGGAATGATTGATAAAAAGCACCCTAATTTACTAGTAGCAACTGCTTTTAATGCTTGGGGAATGACAAATGGAACAATTGCTGGTAAAGTACTCAGTGATATGATTTTAGAAAAAGAAAATAGGTATTTAAAATTATTTAATCCTATGAGAATGAATAAAACGAACATTGTAAATTCCCTAATTGGAGCAATGCATTATTCTAAAGTATATTTTCAAACTACTGTGAAAAAAAATCCCGTATTTTATAATGATCATGTATATATTATAAAGATAAATGGAAAGTATTATGGAGTGTATTATGATTATTACGGAAAGAAACATATTGTGGATCATAAATGTCCTCATATGAAATGTAATTTAGTTTTTAACGATGAAGAAAAAACATGGGATTGCCCATGTCATGGTTCTAGATTTGATATAGATGGAAACGTGATAGAAGGTCCTGCCAATTATTCCATTCATGTTACTTTTGAAGAAAATTAATTTTTTTCTAAAAAATGTTGACATTTAATTATGGTTTGGTATAATTAATATTGTCTTTTGGATAAATGTATGTACAAAAGATAATACCAATTGCGGATGTAGTTTAATGGTAGAACTTCAGCCTTCCAAGCTGACCACGTGGGTCCGATTCCCATCATCCGCTCCAAATTTGAAATAATATCAGTCTTATAAAGGCTGATTTTTTTATGGAATCCACGTGGTCAACTTGGAAGTTAAACCTTTCTATTATTTTTATAATATAAATTTTCCATAATATCATCAAATAATCCATACCATTTTATTTGCACATTATTACGAGTATTTTCATATTTTTTATTATAGTTTAAACATCTATTTTGAGGTTGAACAAATAAATTACTAAAATGAATTCCTGTTGAATAATGATTTCGTTTTCTTAATAAAACTTCTAAAATTTCCTCTTTACTTAACCATAAAAAATCATTTACACTTCCATAAACGATAGCATCTATTTTGAAATCAGAATTATTGCCTTGTATTACAAAACGATTTATAGCTTTTTTTAATAATTCCACATTATTTAATTCTTGATTTATTTTATCTATTTCCTGTTGATGACATTTTTTGTAATCCAAAACACCTATCCTTTGTATTCCACTTCCATTAGTAGTTCCATCAGCATAATGATATTTTAAATATTCAATTATGCTTTCGTTAGATACATTATTTTCCGTTAAAAAATGAACAAATTCTGTAACCGGTTCTACATGAACACTATTTTTATTACCAATTTTAAGGCTTATTCCCTTAATATGAGAATTAACCTTAATTAAAATATCTGTTTTTTGCGGATAATGGTTTAACCAACATTTAATGATTGCATCTTCAGATTCATTTGGAAATAAATATTTTAATAAAGAATTTAATAATGGATTTAAGTTTTGAATTTTTTTATTATTTAAATTTTTTACAAACTCGTATTCGTTATCTTTGCCATTCATATGTTGTTCCTTTCATAAATTCATTCTAAACTTTCAATATGTAATTATATCATATCGTAAGAAATGTCATAAAAAATTTGAAAAATATTTTCTTAATAATTTAAAAGAATACAAATTTTATTTCTTTTGTAATATAACCCAGTTATGGCTTTCTTCTATTCCATATTTATTTTGATTCTCACTGAAAATTAATTTAAATCCTATTTCTTTTAACAATTTTATATAAGTTTCATAATCATAGTAACTCCAAATCATTTCTTGATTACAAAAATCATTTTTATATTTTATAGTACCTGCATCTTCATCTCTAAGTGTTATCAATAAAATTCCATTTTCATTTAAACTATTATAAATTCTTTCTAATATATACTTATGTTTTTCTCTAGGTAAATGTAGTAAAGAAAATAGCATTAATACTAAATCATATTTACTATCAATCTCATAATTTTCAATATCACTAATAAAATATTTTGCTTTAGGATTTATTTTTCGAGCCTCTTTAATATGTTTTTCACAAAAATCAATGCCTATTAAATTAAATCCTTTTGAACAAAAATAATAATCATAAGGATATCCGTTACCACAACCTAAATCTAAAATATTACCTTGTTTTGGTATTAAATTTATAACTTGATCAAAAATGCTTTTTTCAAAAGGTAATAAATTTCTTTTTCTAAATTTTTCAATATAGTTATTTTTTTCATAAGAATTCTTAATTATATTTTTAATTTTTTTATTATCTAAAATACTTTGATCTAATTCTTTAAAGCCATTTCTACTCCATAACCATAACGCCGTATGTATATCAATTGGTTTATATTTTGTACCCTTAAATAATTGATTCCACCTGTCTATTACAATCAACTGAACATTATTTGAGTTTAGTTCATCTTCTGTAATTAATCCTAGTCTATAAGTAGCTTTACAGACATGCGTATCAGGAGCTACAGTTAGATTTTCAATATTTTTATATTTTCTATCAGTATATTGCCAAATAACATATAGCCAATAATTACAAATTTTAGTACCCGATAAATATGGAAATTTTGTTTTATTTTCTTTTTGAATAAAATCTCTTATTTTATCAACATCATTATCTAATTTATCAAATAAATTTCTAATATCTCCATCAAATAATTCTACAAATGTATTGCACAATTTTATCCATATTTCCGTTTGTTTAGTCTTTTGTAGAGCAACTTTATATTTTGTTAAAGCATATTGTACTTCTTCAAACGATCTATTTAAAACTTCATTTGGATTAAAAACAAATCTTGTTTCTTCATCATAATATGTTTTATTTGCACTTTCCCATAAAGTATAAGAATTTCTTTGATAATTAAGTGCCATTGGCAAAGTAAAATATAGATAATTTTCTAATGATGATTTTTCCAAATGTGGATTTGCATCTTCTGGCATTATTTCTCCACCCAGACTACCTTGTTTCCACATAGTATATAAAATATCTACTTTTTTAAGTATTTCTTCACGCATATTACCTACCGCCTATCTATTACTTTCCATTCGCCTTTTTTAGTTGCCCCAATTCTTTCGACAATACCTAATTCAATTAAATTCTTAATATTTCTTTGAATTGTTCTAATGTTTACATCTAATAATCGTGCAAGTTTATCTTGAGTAATAGTTGGTGAGTCTGACATTAAGGAAATAATAGAATTTTGTATTTTCGTTAAATTTTCTAAAGTTTTAACTGAAACTCGTTTTTCTATATTAAATTTATTTTCATTAAATGGAAATGTTACTCTAATAAAGTTTGGAAAAAATTCAAAAGAACTTTTATCATAACTTTCTAATATTCGTATAATTCCTGTACCCATTTGTTCAACTAAATCTAAATCTCTAAAAACTTTCATTAATTCTTTATTTTTTGGTAAAGAAAAACCTTGCAAAAATTCTTCTTTAGATGTGTTTTCTTGAATTCCACCATTTGATGATATAACAAGTTTATCGCTAAACATTTCAAATTTAGGTGAATATTCATTAGACCAATCATTGTGTACTATAGCATTAACAACTGCTTCTCTTACAGCATCATAATCATACATTTTTATTTCTTTTCTCTCTGGATATTCAATCTTTGTAAAAATTTTATTTTCAAGTTTTATTTTATTCAAAATATTTTTTGTAGCTTTAATTAAAGAACAATTACCAAAATCTTCATTCTCTACTAAATTAACCGAATTAGTGCCTTCATACTTTCCAAATAATATAGAAATAGAATTGTTATCAGCAAGTAGATAAGCCACATAATTAAATTTTCCATCATCTGTATAAAGTTCTAATTGATTTAGAAAATTATCATTAATTAAAAATCCTTTTTCTTCATAATAAATCTTTAACTGGCTAAAAGATAAATCTTGTTTAGGGGATATAATATTTTTTAAAGAATTCCTTGTTCTTTTACTAAATTCATTATTAATCATATCACTTGGCATGCTTTGAATTGAGCTTCCCACTCTTATAAAGCAACTATCAGGAGTCATTCCCATACCCTTTAAGTAATATGGTCTTTCATTTCCACGAGCAACAATAACTTTTATATATTTTTTATTATCTTTTTCTAAAACTGCAACATCAAAAAGCCCTAAAGTAGACGGCATAATATTATTCTTTATTCTATCTTTAATCGTTCTTTGAAGTAGATCAATATTTCCTTTAACACCAATAATAATTCCTTTATCATCAATACCTAAGAAAATATTTCCACCATTAGTATTTAAAAATGCTATAACTTCTTCTTCAAATTTATCAGTTAATTTTATTTTAAATTCATTTCTTACATCTTCAACAGCGCCTACCATTTTTACCTCCTAATTTTCTAGATATAATTATATCATGTCGTAAGAAATGTCACAAGAAATGTCGTAAGAAATGTCATAAAAATTTTGAAAAATATTGTATATAAGTTAAAAATTAGTTATAATTGATTAATCAAGTAATTATGAATTTTATGTTTATTAGGTGTTCATAACCTAACAAGTAATCGCTCCATTGACGAATCTGTTCGAACTTTTTGAACATTAAAATATATTTCATCTCTATCTAGAGATGATTTTTTATTTCAATAAAAAACCCCAATGGATATTTTGATATACTTGTCAAAATTCCTAGGGGTTTAAAACCTAAAAATATTTCATTGATTCTCTAATTATTCTCTATTTGGAGATATTTCTCCATCAATACCCATTTATTTTTTGATCTTCTTTAACACTTTCTGTGATGCATATTGGATAGAACGAGTAAAACCATTTGAATAAAGGCCCTTTATCGTCTGCATTGAACTTTCTTTCTTATTTAATTCTGTAAAATATTCAAGAATTTTCATACTAATGATTTCTTTATCATTACTATGGATATCATCACCTAAATATTTTATTAAATATTCTGGCAATAAATTGATATCTTGCATTATTTTTTTATCATTGATAGTAACTTCATCCTGTTTATTTGTTTTGAAATATTGATTACTTGTTCCATAAATTTCTTTTAAACTATCAAAACTACCTTCTACGATATTTAAAACTTTTCTAGGGTTTTCCGCAAATTTCATTCTTGTATCCCCTAGATACGATAAGCCACAAATTTGAGTATAGATATCAATTAATTGATGCCTATCTTCTGGCAAAGTAAGCAAAGCAGTTAATAATACACTTGCACGATTCTTTTCATTTGCCTCTGTAATTTTTTTAGATTCAATCACTGGCAAAATGGCTTTTTGAAATCTACCTGGTAAATAAAAACTTTCCCAAGTATTTAAATAGTTTTCCAAATCTTTTTCTTCTATCGTTCCATATTTATAAACTTTGCCATCTTCATAAATATTACTTAAATATACAATCCCTGTTGTACCTTTTAGTTTGGCAATAGGAGCATTTTTAAAAAATATTTTACCCATAAAAGAATAATCTTTAGGATTCAATTTCATATTTTCTAAATGCCATTTTTTTAAATCATCTATTGCGAAAATTAAATCAATTTGCGGTTTATCCGTTGTAGAATAACCACTTTGTTTAAATACACCAGAACCATAACCATAAGCCCCTTTTACTTCAGGTCTTCTTTCAATAAACTGCTTAATCTCATCTTTCATAGGATCAATCACTTTCTAATTATTCTACATCTGTTACCCATAAACCATGTTTATTACAGTAACTATATAATTTACTATTAGGATAATAAGTAAACTCTACTTCTGGATTATCATTACTATTTAAATAAATAGTTTCTTCTTTCCCATCATGAAGATAAGTAATAAATTCAATATAATGTTCTTCTTCCATAACATGAGGAACTTTTACCATGATTTTATCCCCTACTTTTTCATATTGTGGTAAATGTTTTTCAAAAGCAGCATCTTTAGAATTTAAAGTGACTTCTTCCATTTTATCACCACAACACTCAATTCCACAATGACAATGACAGTCATCAATAACTCTAACTAAAGCTCCACAACTCATACATTTTAATATTTTCATAAAATTCACCTCTCTTTCATTATATCGCTTTCTACCTAAAAATACTACAAAAAAACTAAGACAAATAATTATCTTAGTTTCCCTTTCATACCCTTCATTCCTTTTAATCCACCAAGTTCTGTAAATCCTTTTAAGATGTTAGTATCGAAAGAATGCGTTTTTGCAACTCGTTTTTTATAATCTCTGATTCCAATATTTATCATATCATCTAAAAGTTCAGTGTATTCTTTACCAATTGGCTCCCATAAATAGAAAGATAAGGATCCTGGAATATTATTTACTTCATTAATATAAATTTTATTAGTCTTTTTATCTACTAAGAAGTCGATTCTAACAACACCGCTAGATCCAAGAGCCTTAAAGGCATCTACAGCAACCTTTTCTATTTCTTCTTTCATATCTTCTTTTAATGGTGCAGGAATGACACGATTTGCGGATACCATTCCTTTAGATGTTTTAAACTTACCACCAGATAATTTACCTTTTGCTTTTCCACCACCTATATATTTATCTTCATAGGTTAAGAAATCTTTGGTTGGAATTACCTGTTCAATAGCACTAACTTGTTGATTTTCATAATTACCTAGTACACTAATATTTACTTCCATTAAATCTTCTACTAGTTTTTCTACCACAATCTTATGGTCATATTTAATAGCTTCATCAATAGCAGTTTTTACTTCTTCTTGATCATGTGCTGTTTTAATTCCAACACTACTACCCAATGTTGCTGGTTTTACGATAACAGGATATCCTAATTTTTTAATACTTGCAAAAATAGGATTAGAGTCCTCTTCATATTCCGTATCATAGAACCAAATATGTTTACAAACAGGTAATTTTTGAGATTCAAATACCTCTTTCATAAATACTTTATCTTGGCCTACTACGGATGCATAAACATCTCCTCCTACAAATGGAATTCCAATGGATTGAAGATATCCCTGCAATACACCATCTTCTACATTAGTTCCATGAACAATAGGAAAAGCCATATCTATTTCCTTGATAATGCGTTTGAAACCTCTTTTATTTTGAAGCACAAATCTTCCATTCTTTTCATACAAAACAACATTTTTTGCATATTTTTTAATCAAAGATAGATCACTATAAGTTTCAATGTCTTTTAACATTTCACCTGTAAACCACTGTCTATCTTTCGTAATGTAGATAGGAATAATTTCATATTTTTCACTATCCATTTTATTCATTGCCTGAATAGCTGAAATAATACTAACTTCATGCTCTACACTTTCTCCACCAAAAATAACACCTAATCTAATTTTCATAACATTCACTCCTATTCATTATAAGCATCTGGTAAATCATTTTCAAATAATGCATACATATCTTCTTTTTGCTTTAAAGTTTTCAGTAAATCATATGCTTGATAAACACTATTTACAATAAATAATTTATCTTGATCAAAACCACTTTCATTAATTCCTTCAAAGATAGGTCTTGTTTTCTTTTCTCCAACTAAAATCACATAGTCAGCAACAGTAGCAATCTGAGTACCAAAAATATGATTGAGTTCTTCTTCTTTTTCTCCTAATTCTGTCATACCAGGAGTAACTACTACTTTCATACCAGGCATCATATTTAATACATCTAATGCTGATTTTGCTCCGATAGGATTAGAATTGTAAGCATCATTAATTTGATACATATATCCAAAGTCTTTTAATTCTAACCGACTCTCTATTGGTCTTACTTTTCTAACACCTTGTTGTAGTTCTTTCATACTAATTCCTAGTTCTTTTCCTAAAGCAATTCCCGCTAATATATTATAAATATTATGATTTCCTAGTAATTTCGTTTCAAATATATATTGGTTTTTATCCCCTTTGAACATGACATGAAATTTACTACCCTTGTAGTCACATTGAATATCAAAGGCTTTTACATCAACATCATCAGATTCAATTCCAATCCAAATTTTCTTACATTTACTTTGTATTGGATAGGAAACTTGTTTCGGATCATCTTTATTTAAAACCGCAATTCCATCATCAGGCAAACTTTCAATCAATTCAAATTTTGTCTTAATAATATTTTCGGCACTACCAAAGCTTTCCAAATGAGCAAGACCAATTCTAGTTAAGATCCCATACTTAGGATGTACCATATCACATAATTTTTTAATTTCGCCTTTTTTATAAGCTCCCATTTCAGCAATAAAAATATCATCAAATTTATCTAAATAGTTATTGATAGTAATCATTAATCCGTATTCAGTATTTAAATTTCTAGGAGTTGGGCGAGATATAAATTTAATATTTAGAATATCATTTAAAATATTTTTACTACTTGTCTTTCCATAACTACCTGTAATCCCTACTACTTTTAAATTAGTCATACTTTTTAATTTATTTTTAGCTTTCGTTTCGTAGTATATGTATACAAATTTTTCAATTGGAGTATTGATTACTTTAGCTAAATAAACTATAAAATAACTAAAATACGTAACAAGAGATTCTACGAAAAGTAATAATAAACCCTGATTACGATCCACAAAATAAATAATAATTGGTAATCCCATTAAAACAGTAACGGTAACCATTAATCTTTTAATTCTTGAAGTGACAACCAAAGGTTTTTTTACTTGTTCTGTTTTTCGTAAATTCAAAATACGAGCACATTCTAATAGATAAAAAATATCAGCAATGATTACTAATACCGTAGATAAAGAATGATTTAGAAAGTAAGCAATTCCTAATATCACGAGAGAAAGAAAATCTAACGTCATCAAAACCGTCTTTAAATTCTTTTTGATCCACTTCAGATAACGATTATTTTCATTATAAAGATTTTGTTGTAGCATATGTATACTTTTCTTATTCTTGACAACATTAAATACGAGAATAAGAAGAAAACTAATTGTATAAATATTCATAACTTCCTCCTACAAAAAATTATGTAATATACGAATAACCTGTGGCAATGCTTCTAAATAAGCATAATGGGTACATCCTGGTAATTCTACTAATCCTCCATCTATTAATAATTGTTCTAATTTTCTGGCATCTTCAATAGGTGCTTCGGTATCTAGTGTTCCCCATATTAATAAAGTTGGACACTGTATTTTTTTTGCCGCATTACTTAAATCCTCATTAATGACATTCACTATTGTTTCACGCATAATAGGAGAAGCATTTCGATAATCTGTAGAACCAATATATTTTTTGGCAAACTCACCTACTTTATTCATACCAGGTAGTTTTTTGATAGTTTTTAAGATTTGTTCTTTGGTTGATTTCCGATTTTCTCTAATACAAGGACTACCAAATAAAACTAATTTGTAAACGGGATTTCTAGATGCATAAAGAATAGCTACTCTTCCTCCAAAAGAATGTCCTATTAAAATAGGTTTATGAATATGAAGACTTTCTAATAGTTCCTCTAATATTTCTACATAATCATAAATCGTTAAACTACTGGTAGGAGAACTACTTTCTCCAAAACCAGGAAAATCCAATATCGTAATATGATAATCCTGTAATTCATTCCCTAGAGGCATCATCATTTCTATATTTTGACCCCAACCATGTAATAGTACGATTTCATTACCAGTTTCGTTACCATATTGTATGTAATGAACATCCATATTTCTAATGTTTTTTTTCATCATACCACCAAAATTAGTATATCATTAAACATATTTCAGTACAAATAAAACAAGGTTTGGAATGTAAAAAAAAGTAAAAAAAAGAAAAATTATTTTAATAATTCATAAAACCTTTTTTCTTTTTCTGAATTGAAAGAAGAATCATAAAAGAAAAGTGTACCGAAAGTAGAATTGGTTAATAAGTTGTTTTCCTGTAATAGATTTTTTAATCGCAAGGCTACCCCTTTTCCTCCATCGTAAAAAATAACATTTCCTAATATCTTTTGGATTTGTTTAGTAATTAAGGGATAATGTGTGCACCCTAAAACAACAACTTCAATTTTTTCCTTTGGTAAGATTTCTTCTAAATATTTTTCAATTTCCAAATTGTTTCCCTGTTCAATATAAGAAGCTAAATTAGGACAAGAGAGTAAAATAGTATTACCATTATCATATTGATGAAAAAGATTTAAAAATTTTTCACTATGGATAGTAGCAGGAGTAGCCATTACCAATGTTTTTTTATAATTAGCATAGTCATGAACCATTTTATAAGCAGGTTCGATTCCTACGATGATAACTTGGGGATATTTTAGTCTCATATCTTGAATCACTAACGCAGTAGCAGTATTACAAGCAAAAACAACTGCCTTACAATCTTTTTCTAAAAAAAATTGTAAAATATGATCAACATATTCAAATAATTCTTCTTTCGTTTTAGACCCATATGGATTATGAAGTGAATCACTATAATAAATATAGTTTTCATGAGGTAGTAATTTTAAAATTTCTTTTAAAACAGTTACTCCACCAATTCCTGAATCTAAAATACCAATTGGTCTATCCATCTTATCACCACAATTCTAATATCATTCTACCACAGTTTATGCAAAAAAGAAAAAAGTGTTTGAAACACTTTTATAATCGGAATAAAGATTTTACACAAGATTTTCTATTTTCTTCGGTTATTTTAACGATAGTCTTAGAAGTAAAACTATTTTCTACCTTTTTCGTGATATCCTATATCTATATTTTCAATTTCAACCATATTACTAGGCCAAATTTTAGTATATTTTTTTAAATTTTAAGAAACGTTATCTATTGAAACCTGCTTTTGTTTGGTCTTGATAATGATTAGTCATCATTTTTCGATAAAGAAAGCCACAATAAGTTCCATTTAAAGAAATAATATCTAAATTTTTAGTATTTTGATAATTTAGCATTTTATCTTCATGTCTTTGATGGTTTAGTAAACATTGAATTAGAAATGTAATATCTTTAAAATCAACATTAGATATCAAATTCGTTCTAGCATTATGATTATTGGTAAATGCAGAAGCATCTCCTTCTAATGCAAAAAGATTTAATGCTTGCTGAGTTTGCATTCTATGATTTACTAAATCATATTTACACATCGTTTCCATACAAGCATTTTCCAAAGAATCTATTTTTGCCTTCAACCTTGCATCTTTATACATAATGTCTGTTAAATAATTCATAATCATACTTTCCAGATCAGTGAAAGTATCAAAAAGTGAAGATTTACTAAAAATAGACATAATTTTATCGTAAGAAATACTTGCTACGATATCACGTGCATTATGATCACGTGTAAATCCTTTGATAGAACGACTTCTCATTAAATCAAGAAGAGCACTTCTTGTAAACTCAAATCCATATTTTGCAGAATTAAAAATAATAGCATCCCTAAGTTTTAATTCTTCTAAATCTTCTGTTTCTCCGAAAGTATCATCCATATTTTCACTAGTATAGAGACTTTCATGTAATCTTTGGTCATAATTTTCTTTTTTATAATCACTACTGAAATCGTCTAACATCTGTTTAATAATATCAATCATCTGCAAATATTTTTCTTGATATTGAGCCGGTATAAAGGCAATTTGATCTGGATGAAATAAGACTTGTAACCGCATCTTTTTAATATCAGCCATGATTTCTGATGCTGTCATATCTGGTTGAAAACCAAATAGTTCATAATAATTAATAAAATTATTAGTGTCTGGAAAATGTGATAAAAATGTAAGTATTTCTGTTAATTTTTCTGGATTCATAACACCCCTCCTATCCTTTTTAAAATAGCGTAACCTGGCTAGACTCCGGTAAATCTTTTAAAATTCCCATGAGTTTCATTTTATCAATTAAAGTTTGAGATACTTTGGCACGTTTTTGTAAGTCTTCTATACTTAAGAAAGTTTTATTTTGTCTTTCAGAAACAATATTCTGCGCAACGGTATCTCCTAGGCCATCAATAGAATTAAATGGTGGATAAATTTCAGTATCACTTACTGCTTTCCATACAGTTGCTTCACTTTGATATAAATCGACATTTAAAAATTTGATACCACGTGCGGTTGCCTCTAATGCTAGTCTTAAACTTTCTAATTGACCATTTTCTTTATTGGTAGCTTCATACCCTTTATTTTGAATATCTAAAATTCTATTTTTAATTGGCGTATATCCTCCAATCATTGCTTCAATATCAACATCGGTTGCTTTGGAAGAATACCACGAAGCGTAAAAGTAAACGGGCATATGAACTTTATACCAAGCAATACGGAAAGCACTAATAACATACGCAGCGGCATGAGCTTTTGGGAACATGTACTTAATTTTTCGGCAGGATTCAATAAACCATTCTGGAATATTTGCTTCTCGCATGGTTTCAACATGACCTTTCCAAGTTTCAGGATCTTTACTAGCTTTTCCTTTACGAACAAATTCCATAATTTTAAATGCTTTAATAGGTTTTACACCATGATACATTAAATAAACCATAATATCATCACGACAGCCAATGGTTTCTTTAAATGGTACTTGAATGATACCATTTTCATCAGGAGTACACAAATCCTTAGCATTTCCTAACCACACATCAGTACCATGGGATAATCCAGATATTTTGACAAGTTCAGCAAACGAAGTTGGTTTTGTATCTTCTACTAATTGAATCGTAAATGGTGTACCAAATTCAGGAATTCCCAATGTACCAGTATTACACATGATTTCTTCAGTGGTAACGCCTAGGACTTTCGTAGATGTAAAAATACTCATTGTGTCTTTATCATCTAATGGAACTTTCATAATATCAGTACCAGACTGTAATTGAATTAAACGTAATTGAGTAGGATCAGAATGTCCTAAAATATCCAGTTTTAGAACACATTCTTCAATTGAATGGTAATCAAAATGGGTAGTTCTCCAAGCAGATGTTGGATCTTCTGCTGGAAATTGATATGGTGTGAAATCGAAACAATCCATATAATCAGGAATAACGACAATTCCACCAGGATGTTGACCAGTAGTTCTTTTTACACCAGTACAACCCATAGCTAATCGTTCGATTTCAGCAGTACGCATGTTCATAATACCTTTATCTTCTAAATAGCCTTTAACAAAACCAAAAGCAGTTTTATCAGCAACTGTACCAATCGTACCTGCACGATATACGTTATCACTACCAAATAAAACTTTGGTATAAGCATGTGTACTTGCTTGATTTAAATCGGAAAAGTTAAGGTCGATATCGGGTACTTTATCAGCATTAAATCCTAAGAAAGTAGCAAATGGCATATCTTGCCCATCTTTTACCATCGGAATATGACAGTTTGGACAATCTTTATCAGGTAAATCAAATCCACAAGAATATGTAGCACCAAGAGAATGGTGTTCTTCATCTTCAAAGATACTAAGTTTACACTGACTACAACGATAATGTGCAGGAAGTGGATTGACTTCTGTAATTCCCATCATCGTAGCAACGAAACTAGAACCAACCGAACCACGGGATCCTACCAAGTAACCTTCATCATTTGAGTGTTTCACGAGTCTTTGGGCAATTAAGTAAATAGGATCAAATCCCGCTCCAATGACACCACCAAGAGAAGACTTTAATTTTTTCTCTAACTCATCACCAGTTAATTCTTCTTCACTGGTTGCTTTTAAATATTTGCGAACTTGCTCTAAAACACTATCTTTTCCCGCTAAAATTACTTCATGTAATTTTTTGAAAGATTCTCTTTCTAAGTCTTCGCCAGTTAAATCTTGTAAATCGTACTTAATAGAATTTAATACCACATCTCCATAAAGTTCGGTTCCTAATCTTTCTTCAATGGAATAAGGTAATGGATTTCCATACCACGCTTCTGCCCTAGTATAAACTAAATCCGTTACCACTCTTGGACAATCTAAGTAGCTTTGTTCATCATCACTTTTTACTCGAGGGGAAAATGGGGTTCCACACGTATCGGGAATGACTTCAATTTCTTCTACCATATCCAACACTTTATTGGTATTAGTAACTACAATTTCATATGCCAAATCTGAATCTAGGAACGAAAAATCCTGTAACATTTCTTCTGTAGTACGATAATGTTGAGAAGGAATATTCGTAATATCTTTTTTGGCAAGTGGATGTCTTCCTCCACCTGGTACCTTTTGATTAATGATAATTTCACGATAGATTTTATCTTCGCGTTCAAAATGATGCACATCTCCAGTTGCTACTATGATTTTACCAGCTTGTTTTACAGCATCCACAATCTTTTTGATATGATTTTCTAATTCTGTTTCATCTTTAAAATCACCCATTTGAATTAGATGATCATATACTTCTTTTGGTTGAACTTCTACATAATCATAGAAATTAATGATATTAGTAAGTTCTTCTCCTTCTTTACTTCTTGCTTCTACAAATACTTCAGATTCATAACAGCCACTACCAATTAATAAGCCTTCTCTTAATTCATTGAGTTTACTTCTTAAAATTCTAGGAGTCTTATATAAATAAACGGTATTTGCTAAAGAGATAATCGTAAATAGATTTTTTAGTCCTTTTTTATTAAGCGCAATGGCATTAAAATGGTAGGTTCTACCAAATTTATGAATCTCATCTTTAGAAATTAACTGATCCAAATCACTGATTTTTTCAAATTTTTGCATTTCCAATTTTTTAAGCATTTTATGAAAAACATAAGCTGTTCCTTCGGCATCATAATCGGCACGATGGTGAGCATCTTCATCCCAAGGTACATCATATCGTTTTACTAAAGCAGATAAGGAATGTCTAGCAAATCCTTGATCCAAAGTACGGGATAACTCTAAAGTATCGATAACGGTATTTTGAAACTCTCCTAAGTTATATTTTTTCATAGCCATTTCCATAAAGGAAATATCAAATTTAGCATTATGAGCAACCATTGGTAAATTACCTGTCCACTCTAAAAACATCTTTGTTACTTCTTCTTCATCTAATCTTCCTCTAACCATTTCATCCGTAATACAGGTAAGTTCTGTAATTTTATCAGGAATATGTCTTTTTGGATCAATGAGTTGGTCAAATCGATCAATAATTTCACCATCTTTGATTTTGACTGCACCTATTTCAATCATTTGATCCGCACCACCGGCATTAAAACCAGTAGTTTCGGTATCGAATACAACATAAGTACTATGAATTAAATCTTCCTCTGTTGGTCTTACAACAATATTGACAGTATCATCTACCAAAGTTAACTCTGTACCATAAAGTCCCTTAAAAATAGGTGGATTTTTAGATTCTTCTTGTGCCTGTTCTAATTCTTTTTGAAGTTCTTCTTTTTTACTAGAATCTGCTTCTTCCACTATTTCTTTTTCTAAGTTTTCTATTTTTTCTTTAATTTTTTTACGAATGTCTTTATTATGGGCTTTAATAATACCAAAAGAAATAGGGAATGCTTGACATCCATTATGATCGGTAATTGCGACTCCTTTATATCCCATCTGAATACATCTTTCTACCAATTCACAAGTATGTTTTCCAAGATCAATATTCGTAATACCATCCATTTGACTCATCATAGTATGGGCATGTAACTCTACTCTTTTTACTTCGGCATGATCTTCTATTGTTTTGGTTTCTTTTTCTAAAATATTAATATCTCTAGCATTTAAAACAAGTTCTTTCGAAAATTGATCGTTTTTGGTATAACCACGAATTAAAAACCATTTTCCTTCTTTTAGCACTTTTTTCTTTTCATTAAAATCTTCTTCTCCACGACAGAAAACTTTACAGTAAATGCTATCGGAATAATCCGTAATTTTTAAGGTAATAATTTTAAAATCAGTCTTACTGGATTCAAAATAATCAACACCAAATACATATCCTTCTACCGTAATGGGATCCGCTTCTCCAATGATATTTTTCATTTGTATAGGAGTATCGTGAATCACTTTTCCTATTAAAGCATTAGGATCATCCTCTTTAGGTTCACGATGATAATTGCCTTTCTTATAAAAGATTGGTTTATTTTCTTCCTTTTTCGTTTCAACAACAGGTGGAATGTCTTTTGTTGCTTTTTCTAAATCTTGAGAAATCATTTCCTTTACAGAATTTTCTTTTTCTAAATTTAAAACAACTTGTAAAGGAGTATCAAATCCATATAAAGATAGCAGGTAGTTTAGTTTAGGCAGAATTAAATTTACTTGCTTTTCTTCTTCTTGATTATTGACTTCAATTTTGAATTCTTCTGCTATTAAATTATCTTGAAACATACTAGAAAACAGCAAGATATCTTTTACATTTTCTAAAGCATACTGATAGTACTCTTTTAACTTATCTAAAGATTTCACCGTAGGAACAATCTGTAAATAGATATCTTTGATATTTTGAAATGCATCTTTTGAAAGTTTCTCTAATTTTTGATAATCCTCTAATGCCAATACTTCCGGATTACTAAGAACAAAAGTCCAACTACCATTTTTTTCATTTACTTTTACTTTTTCCAAGCGCATTTCATGAAAACGATTTCTAGTATCAACATCTAAATTAATCTGATCAAATAATATTTTTATCTTGTTCTCTTGCATATTAACTCCTAATAAAATAGATTTCAAAAATTGAAATCTAAATTAATTCTAATTCACTAATACGAGTAATTTTCTTTTGATTACGGATACAGTATTCGATAAACTCATACAAATTCATTTTTTTGATGGTTTTATCAATAATATAGCGATCCATCTCAAACACAATGCCATCTCGCATCATATAACTTGGAAAATCTTCTTTTTCACATCCTAAATACATTAACCAATAAGGATAAATTTGTCTTTTTAAAAGAGAAGATTTTTCATCTTTTTGTACATAATTACTAGTTCCACTAATTTCTGTATATAATTCATTTTTGATAGCTAGTTCTAAAATCGTATCAACTATTTCTTGAAATTTTTTTTCGACAGGACCAATTTCATTTTTCACAATATAGTACATAATATTGGTAATAGTAAGTGCAGGATTCTTTACATCTTTGCGATTTCCCCAACCAATACTAGTAGAATTTGGAGTAGTTAGAACAGAATCCATAATGGGATGTAAGGCTAATACCGTATACTCTTCTTGTAACGGAAATTTTAAAATTTCTTTAATGGATTCATTCACTGCTTTTTTATATTTATCCCAAATCTTTAATAAAACCGTACGATGTTTTTCGGTATCTTCCTTTAGTTTAGAAAAAAGATTTGATTCAAATACTAAATTATACAAAGTATCATCATCAGGAATAAAATTCTTGATATCTAAAAGCATTTCATCTTTATCTTTGGCAAGGTTATTATACTGCTTACGATGAGTTAGGTATAATTTTTGTTTGAATTCATGTACAACTTCTGAAAAAGAGGTACCATATAGTAAATTCCATGTAAGTAAATAATCATTGATTGAAAAATTAAGTCTCATCTTACCACTACCTTTGCTTCAATATAACTATATCATAAAACCCAATTCCAGGAAACATTTTTCTGATGTTTCTTGAATTTTTGGTCTAAAAAATATCTGTTAGATAAAAATATTTTCTACTTTTCTGGATTCAAATTTTCAACTTGATTCACAATAATTTGAAAAGCATCATATCTTCTTTCGATTCTTCCTTCTATTTTCAAAATATCCCCTACTTTAATCCAAGGATATTTTTGATAGGTTTTCGGAAACAAGGTAAAATCGATTTTCCCATATTCATCACTACCATCAAAAAACATCATTTCTTCTCCTTTTTTCGTTTGCACAACTCTTGTTTTTTCTACTAATACAACCGTAGTAACCACTTGATTAAAATAATTAGAAACTTGATTGAAGGAAACAATTTGAGAAAACTTAGCCTTATAAGAGGTGACAGGATGATTACTTAAATAAAGACCAAATAATTCTTTTTCCATAGCTACTAATTCTAAATTTGTATATTCATTTTGATTTTCTAATTCTGGTTTTAATACAAATTCTTCCGCTAAGGTGGATACTAATTCTGCGTAGTTTATAATGGCATCTAAATGATCAATATATGTTTTTCTCGTAATACCAAAACAATCAAAACATCCTGCACGAATCAAAGATTCTAAGATTTTACGATTGATTCCTTTTACTTTGGATAGAAAATCAAAAATATCAGAGTAACCAGATCCTCTATTAGAAACAATTTCATTACAGGTAACACCACCGATATTGCGAATTCCCGAAAGAGGATAATAAATGCCTTCTTTTCTTACTTCATAACTACAACTGCTACAATTAATATCTGGCTTTAACACCGAAATTCCTAATATTTTTACTTCACGAATATACTCTTGTGTTTTAGCATCGCTTCCAATAACAGAAGATAATAGACTAGCATAAAAATATTTTGGAAAATAGTATTTTAAATAAGCCATCTTATAAGCAATCATCGAATAAGCAACGGAATGGCTTCGATTAAATCCGTAATTGGCAAAGTTTAAAATTAAATCAAATATCTTTTTACTAATTTCATACGTATAACCGTTTTCAACACTCTTGGTGATAAATTTTTCTTCCTCAGACTTTAAGATATCCAGTTTCTTCTTACTCATTGCTCGTCTTAAAATATCTGCTTCTCCCAAAGTATATCCTGCTAAAACATTCGCAATTTGCATAATTTGTTCCTGATAAATAATAATTCCATAAGTACTTTTTAAAATAGGTTCCAAACTAGGATCTAAGTATTCTATTTTTTCTTCTTGATGTTTTCTACGAATATAAGAATCGATATTTTGGCTAGGACCTGGTCTAAACAAAGCAATAGCTGCAAAGATATCTTCAAAAGTATTTGGTTTTAATTTACGTAAGAAATTTTTCATACCTTCACTTTCAAATTGAAAGATGCCAGTAGTATCTGCTTTCGCAAATAATTCTAATACTTTGGAATCATCTAAAGGAATCGTATGAAAGTCAATCGTAATCTTTTCATTTTGTTCAATACTAGAAATAATATTCATAATAGTAGTTAACGTTTTTAATCCTAAAAAATCCATTTTTAATAGGCCGAATTCTTCTAAATATTCCATAGTATATGCTGTTAAATACATACCATCAGATACCGTTAGAGGTATTACTTCATCTAAATCGATTTTACTCATAACAATACCAGCAGCATGACTAGAAGTATGTCTAGGATAATCTTCAATAAAAGACGCAATCTGATACATTTTCATAAGTTTTGAATCTTGTTGTACCATCTTTTTTAATTCTAAATCTTGTTCATAAAAATCTTTTAATTTTAATTTGGTAACTGGTGGAATTCTCTTAGAAATTAAATCAATTTGATAAGTAGGAATATTTAAAACACGTCCAACATCTCGTAGGGCCTGTTTAGACGCAAGTGTTCCAAATGTCACAATGCCACTTACTCTCTTTTTTCCATATTTTTGAATGACATAATCAATGACTTGATCACGATAAATATCAGGAAAATCAGTATCGATATCGGGCATGGTTACTCTTTCTGGATTTAAAAATCTTTCAAATAATAAATCATATTGAATGGGATCAATATCGGTAATTCCTAATGAGTAGCATACTAAAGAACCAGCTCCACTTCCACGTCCTGGTCCTACTAATATTTTATTTTTTTTAGCATAACGAATAAAGTCATATACAACTAAGAAGTAATTCGAAAATCCCATTTTTTCGATAATTTCTAACTCATAATTTAATCGTTTAAAGTAACTTTCTCTTACCTTACCACCAAATCGTCTCTTTAGACCAAAACTAGATAGTTCTTTTAAATATTCATGACTGGATAAACCATTGGTATCTTGATAAATAGGAAGTAATAATTCTGCTTTGGGAAATTCTAAGTTGCATAAATCTGCAATCTTATTCGTCGTAAATAAATTTTCATTACTAGTATATTCATAAATATCATCAAGAAGAAAAGAATAATGATCGATTTCATAATTGTTTTCATCTAATACTGTTTTTCCATCACGAATCATGTATAAATATTTTAAATATTCTTTTTCATTTTCATGAAGATATAAACATTTTCTAATATAAACAACATTTTTGGTAATGAGAAGGGCTTCTGTTTCTTCTTTTTTATTAGAGTATCCAAGATATAAATCATCTAGAAGAGTCTGTAACATCGTATAGGTATTTTCATATTCCAAAGGCACAATTCCTACTACGGAATCATGATATTTTTCTAAATCATTCCATTCTATTTTTCGAGAAGATTGAATCGTCGATAATTGAATTAAAGTTTGGTACCCTTGATAATTTTTGGCATATAATAAAATGGTGTCATTTTCTAACAGAATTTCTAAACCAATGATAGGCTTCATTCCTATTTTTTTGCATTTTTTATAAAATTCCATGGTACCAAACATATTGGAATCGGTAATAGCAACATTAGAGAAATGATTTTTGGAAAGATATTCTAGTAAATGATCAATCGTAATGGTACTAGATAATAAAGAATAATTTGTTTTGATATAAAGTGGTGTATACATAATCATTTCTCCTTCTAATATTATCTTACCACAAAACTTTTGACTTTACTTAAAGAAAATGTTAGAATGACTAAGGAAAGAGGAAAAATTATGTATCAAGATTTAACAAATTATTTAACAGCACAGGTTCCTATGATCGATTTGGATTCTATGATTCAACATTCCAAAACAGGAAAATGTTATTTTATACAGAATCATACAATTTACTATATCAAAAAACCTAATTTAAACGATTTAATTGGTGAAGTCTTAGCAAATAATATGAAACTTCGTACCGTTTGTTTTGAATTTTTTCAAAATCAAAATGGTGATCTTTGGATGGCATTTCCAGATTTTAAGCAAAAAAATAATACTTATTATTCCCCTACAAAAATTAGTTCCAATTTATCAGAAAATACTTTATATTTATGGAAAGATGGCTGTAGGAATCAAAAGAATAAAGAAGGTTTTCTAGACCAAATTTTTAAAATGTTTGCAATCGATATTTATATGAAGCAACAAAATCGAATTAGTAATGTCAAAATAGAAAAATTTGATAATGGTGATATCAATTTAGCACCTCTAGATGATTACAGTGATAGTTATTGGAATCAATTTGTAGGATATTCTAATGGTTTTTATAATTTTTCTAGTCTGAGTGATTATCACAAAATGTTAGCTTGTCATCCCCAATTTTTAGAAATATTAAAACAAATACAAACACAAAGTATGACAGAAATCCTACAAAATATTGAACAACAAAAAGGAATTACCATTCCTTCGACAATGAAAGATTTTTATTTTCGTGGGGAAGAAATTTCTCAAAAAAAACTACAAAAAATTATGAAATAGGCAATATTTATTTGACTAAATAGAAAATATATGATAAAGTTATTAAGCAAGTTAATTATGTATCAGAAGGAGGAATTGAAATGGCAGTTAAAGTTACTAGTAAAAAACCTTTATTCGGAAATAATCGTTCTCATGCTTTAAATGCTACTCGCAAAAAACAAGGTGTTAATCTTCAAGTAGTTAGACTAGAAGATGGAACTAGAGTGAGAGTAAGTGCTAGAGAATTAAGAACAGCAAGAAAAGATGAAAAAGTTGAAGAAGTAAGTGAATAGAATCACTTATTTTTTTATGAATTGATCAAAGAAAATAAAAAAATCATCTAAGACCTCATTGCTTAGATGATTTTTTATCTTAAACTATGAATCTGTTCTTGAAAATCATCACTTTTCGTAATATAAGAACCCGACACCACCATATCGACATAAGGTTTTACTTTTTTTACTGTTTCCTCGTTGATTCCTCCATCGACACTAATCATTACCGAAACTTCTTTTTTCCCAATATATTCCCGTAAAGATTTTACTTTCTTTACCGTTTCTTTAATAAACTCTTGTCCCCCATAACCTGGCTCAACACTCATCACTAATACCATATCAATCATATTTAAATATGGCTCTAATTCTTTAAAATCTGTATCAGGATTAATAGCTAGTCCACATTTAATTCCATAACTATGAATCAATTCGATATATTTTTCAATATTTTTCCCGATTTCTAAATGAAAAGTGATATATTCACAATCTAATTGAGAAAACTTTTTAATATATTTCTTTAATCGTTTGGTCATAAGATGAACATCTAATCTTTTTCTACTATACTTTCCAATCTGTTTGATTTTGCGAAAAGGTATTTTTTTCCCTTTCACAAAACTTCCATCGATAAAATCTACATGGATATAATCAACATCCGTAGCAGATAACTTGCTAACAACCGGAATGATTTTAGAACAAGACAAAAACGAAGCGGATACTTTCATGATAAACACCTACTTTCTATTTTCATCAGAAATAATTTTTTGATAATTTTCATAACGACTAGTTAAAATTTCATGATGATTGACAGCTTCTAATACTTTACATTCTTTTTCTTTTAAATGCATACAATCTTGATAAGGACAAGAATATTTTTGAAACTCAATAAAGCCATTACGAATATCAGTTTTTTCTAAATCATCAAAATCAATCGAAGAAAATCCTGGCGTATCTAACACTTTTCCACCAAATAATTCGATTAATTCCACATGACGAGTAGTATGTTTACCTCTTCCTAAGGCCTTGGAAATTTCTCCTGTTTCAAGATTTAAATTTTTATTTAATCGATTTAATAATGTACTTTTTCCTGCCCCTGTTTGCCCTGTAAACACTGTCGTCTTTTCTTTAAAAAGACGTTTAATTCTCCATAGATTGGTATTCCATAAAACGATGTAACCAATTTTTTGATAGTATTTTTTAATTTTTTTGATTTCCTTCTTTTCTCTTTTAGTTAATAAATCTTGTTTTGTAAGACAAATAATAGGTCTAATCTGATGAAATTCTAACAGTACTAATAATTTATCCAATAGATTGGTAGAAAAATCAGGACTTTTACAACTAGTAATAATAAAAGCCTGATCAACATTACTAACAAACGGACGAGTTAAAGTGTTTTTACGTGGTAAAATGTCTAAAATATATTCATTTTTTTCATCAAATTTTACATAGTCACCCACCGTAGGAATAATGTTATCCTTACGAAATTTTCCTCTTGAATGACATTCGTAAACTTTACCATTACTATTTACAAAATATAAATTACTTAGTATCTTAACAATTTGTCCTTCCATTCTTTCACCTTTATCATGAATTATTCTGTTTTCGTATCCTCTTCCTGATTCTCATTTTCTTTTTCTGTTGTTGATCCATTAGGAGTTGGTTGAGTCTCTATTTCTGGTTTTTTAGCAATCACAATTCTTAAATCAGAATGGGATACAATTGGTGTTTTTGGAGAACGTGATTGGCTAATTAAAGTTCCCTCATCAAATTGGATGGTTTCTTCATAATCAATTTTTAAATCAATTTCATATTTTTGGCAGAAAGCTTCTACATCTTCTAATGTCCATCCCTCTTCTACCATATCTGGATAAGATTCCACAATATTAGGAATATATAAAGTAATTGGATCACCTTTTCCTAATTTTGTACCTGCTGGAACGCTTTGTTCAATGATTTCTTGCTCATCATAATCACTATTCATATCCACATCTTTAGGTTTAATCGTAACTTTCAGTCCATAAACATCTTTTAATAATGTCTCAATTCGAATATAGTTTTCCCCAGTATAATCTTCTACTGTATAAATTTCTTCTCCTAAAGATTCATATAAAGTAATCGTACTACCCTTTTTAATCGTTCTACCTGCTTGTGGATCTGTTTTGATTACATTTCCTTTTTCTATTGTTTCATTTTCTTCTTTAATGGTTTCTAAAGCCACTTCAAATCCTTGTTCTTTTAACTTTGATTCTGCTTCTATAACAGACAATCCACTCACATCAGGTATCTTTACATCTGGTATTTTCGTAAAATATGGTACCACAAAGAATAAAGAAAGCAAAACAACCACAATGACTACAAAAATCGATGCTAGAATTAAAATAATTTTATTGGTTTTTTTAATGGTTTTATTTTCTTTTAAGAAAGAATCATCTAAGTCTATTTCCTCTTCTTCAGAAGTAGTGTTTAACTTTTCATCCGTTTTCTTTTTCACAGTGGAAATGGCCTTAGTATTTTCATCGAATTCATGTTCTGGATATTTAAATATGACTCTTTCTTCATTCATTCGTTCATCGTTTAATACGGTTAATAAATCCGCATGCATTTCTTTACTATCGGCATAACGATTTTTAGGATTTTTAGCCGTTGCTTTTAAAATAACATTTTCAACACTCTGGGGGATTGCTGGATTTTTTTTACGAACGCTAGGAATTTCTTCACGCATTTGTTTTAAAGCAATCTCTACTGCATTCTCACCTTTAAATGGTAGAGTACCAGTTAAAATTTCATAGAATAAAATTCCCATAGAATAGACATCGCTACGGATAGTAGAACCTTTACCACTAGCCTGTTCTGGAGGTAGATAATGAACACTACCCATGACCGAATTGGTTTGTGTTAGCTGTGTAGAATTTAATGCCATGGCAATTCCAAAATCGGTAATTTTGATTGCTCCATCTTCTTTAATCATTATGTTTTGAGGTTTTAAATCTCTATGAATAATATAACTATCATGAGCTTGACTAATTCCATCGGTAATTTGAAGCATAATATCAATGGCTTCACTAAGAGTAAGAGCACCACGTTTTTTAATTAACTGTTTTAAAGTTTTACCTTCAATATATTCCATGACAATGTAATAAATTCCATTATCTTCCCCAACATCATACATTTCAACAATATTAGGATGAGAAAGACTAGAAGCAGATAAAGCTTCCCTTTGAAATCTTCTTACAAACTTTTCATCATTAGATAAATCTCCTCTTAGAATTTTAATGGCTACTCTTCGATCTAAAATTGTATCATAAGCTAAATAAACATTAGCCATACCACCTTCGCCAATACTTTTAATGATTTCATAACGATCATTAATTTTTTGCCCCTTTTCTACCATTATTCTTCACCTTCTTTTTTTTCTCTTGGTACTCTTTCCAAGTAAGCAATGCTAATATTATCCGTTCCTCCACGGTTCATTGCTTTTTTCATTAAACGAATCACCTTGTCTTCTACTTCGAAATCACTAAGTAATACTCTTTCAATACTTTCTATATCCAACATATTGGTTAGTCCATCACTACAAAGAAGAATATCAGTTACTTCTTTATCACAATCAAAAATATCTACTTCAATTGGATTATTGGCACCTAATGCTTTCATTAAGACATTTCTCTTAGGATGATCCTTTGCCTGTTCTTCAGTTAATTCTCCTGCCGTTACTAATAAATTAACTAAAGTATGATCGTAAGTTACTTTGTATAGCTGCTTTTCTTTCATAGCAAAGCCACTAGAATCTCCAATATTTCCAAATAAAACATAATCTTTACTACTAATTGCTAATACTAAAGTAGTTCCCATTCCTTTGCTCTCTGGATGGTTATCAACATGGTTAAAAATTAATCGATTGATTTCTTTGACAGCATCGCGAATCCATTCGATAGCATCTTCTTTTTTCATATCGCGGAAAGTATCTTGGAAATGTTTTCCTAAATAGCTAATCGCAATAGAGGATGCTACTTCTCCAGCACGATGTCCTCCCATCCCATCAGCAACTGCTAATAGATAGTCATCATCTTGATTTCTAACAACAATGACACTATCTTCATTATGACTTCTAACTTTACCAGCATCGGTTAAATAAAATGATTTCATACTCATGCTAGTCCTCCTTCTTACTTCTAAGTTGTCCACAAGCAGCACTTATTTTACTACCATATTCTCTCCTTATGGTGACATTAATTCTATTCTTCTTAAGTATATCATAAAATTTAGAAATGTTTAACGGTTTTGTGCGTTTATAAGAAATATTATTAGTTTCATTATAAGGAATTAAATTAATATAACAGTTCATTCCTTTTACTAAATTGGCTAATTCAATAGCACATTCTGTGGTATCATTGACACCATCTAATAAAATGTATTCAAAAGTTACTCGACGATTAGTCTTTTTAATATATTCCTTTAAAGTATTCACTAATACTTCAATAGGATAGGCTTTATTAATTGGCATAATTTGATTTCTAATCTCATTATTAGGTGCATGCAAACTAATAGCTAAATTCACTTGATATGGTAAATTCATAAACTCTTTAATTTTAGGAACAACTCCACAAGTTGATACGGTAATGTGACGACTACCTAATTCGATTCCTTTTGGATGATTGATAATTTCAATAAATTTGATAAGATTATCATAATTATCAAAAGGTTCGCCAATTCCCATCACTACCACATGACTAATTCTTTTTCCACACTCTTCTTCTACTAATAAAATCTGTTCAATCATTTCATGTGTTTCCAAGTTTCTTACTTTTTTAAGTCTACCACTTTCACAAAACTTACATCCCATGTTGCAACCTACTTGGGTAGAAATGCATAAACTATTTCCATATAAATGATTCATTAAAACAGCTTCCACTTTCTCTTGATCTTTTAAAGAAAATAAATATTTATTAACATCCGTATCTCTTTCTACTTTAGTAATGGAAAGAGTTTTCATCGTAAATTCACTTTTTAATAGGTCAATAACCTCTTTTTTTAAGTTTGTCATCTCATCAAAAGAAGTAACTCTTTTTCGATACAACCAATCAAATACTTGTTGTCCTTTAAATTTTTTTTCATTTTTATTGATAAAATAATTTTCTAAATCCGTTAGAGTAAGATTATAGATATTATTCATAGAATCATCGGTATTATCCATTAACTCACCTACTTATACATAATAAATTATAACATGAAAAAGGATTCCTAACGGAAATATTCAAAAAAAATGTCAAATAATGTACACTATTATACAAAAAAAAAGATAGAATCATTCTATCTTTATCTAAAAAGAAATTTCAAAGTCTTCTGTGGTACCAATATCTACAAATTCCATATGAATCTTAAAAGAACTATCTGTTTGTTCTAATGCGGATAAGTAATGACTAAAATCCACATCGATTTCTTTCACGATACCATTTACAGTATGTAATTGAATCAAATTGATAGCGTCTTGTTCCTGCTCCAACACTTCTTGAAAAAAGGTAGCTATTACTTGATTAGAAATAGAATAACTAATCGTATTATTGTTTTCTGTTGGAATTTCATTGGCAACTAATAACTCTATTTTTTCCCGATTGCAATATTTCAAAAATTTACTAGGACTTTCTGCCGTATGATAAGTATCATTTTCTAAAATAAAGTAATTATCTCCTAAAGCGGCATAATCGACTGTAGAATGATTGGTAATCAACGTAAATTTTTGTTTTTCCCCTATCTTTTTACCCAAATAAATTTCATTATTTCCATGATAGGTAATGATATAAGAATACGTATAATTCATTTCTGTTTGTGGAACAGATGAATTAGAATTGATTTCTGGCATAGGACTAGATGAAGGATTTACATTTTCCTGTATATGACTACTTCCACCAATTCTAACAGCCAAAATGATAATAAAAATAAAGATTCCATAGATAATTAACATAGATACTGCATGATATTTAGCATCTTTCTTTTTACCAAAACACTTTTGTAACAGTTCCTGAAATTCACTCTTGTTCATACTTTCTCCTACTCAAAAATTTTGCCAATTAATTCTTCTTTTTGTACACCATTTAAGTATTCTTTTGCACTCATTTTTCTTTTTCCGGCAAATTGAAGTTCAGTAATGATAATTTCCCCATCTTTCGTACTAACGCCAATCCCATCTTCATAAATTTTACCAATTTCTCCATTTTTTCTAGTTGTAAAAAAACTATCACTAATTCGAGAAGCATAGATTTTTACTACATTTTGATCTAAAAGAGCATAAGCACCAGGCCAAGGATTTAATCCTCTGATTTGATTATAGATATCGATAGTAGATCGATTAAAATCAATCTTTTCTTCTTCGCGCGTAATATTCCAAGCGTAAGTTACTTCTTCTTCCTTTTGTTTGATAGGATGAATATTTCCCGAAATAATATTTGGTATCGTTTCTAATAATAATTTAGTTCCCATGATACTTAAACGATCATGTAAAGTACCAACATTATCTTCTGGAAAAATAGGAGTATCTACTTGCGAAATAATATCACCAGCATCCATTTTTTCCACCATATACATAATAGTTACCCCCGTTCGAGGATAGTTATTGATAATAGCTTTATGAATAGGTGCTCCTCCTCTTAACTTAGGTAATAAAGAAGCATGTACATTAATGCAACCATATTTCGGAAATTCGAGTAATTCTTTAGGAATGATTTGCCCATAAGCACAGGTTACAATGAAATCCACTGGATGTTTTAATAAATCTTCATATTCACTTTTAATATGACTAGGTTGATAAACTTTAATATCATGTTTGATAGCCAATTCTTTTACAGGCGAGAATTTGATTTCATGTTTTCTTCCTACCTCTTTATCAGGTTGCGTAACTACTCCTACCACCTCATAATTTTCGATTAAGCCCTGTAAAACATTCACACTAAACTCTGGAGTCCCCATAAATAAAATTTTAATATGCTTCATTTTGTCATCTCCTCTATAAAATTTTGATAAATGCTAATTAATTCTTGTTTTTGGTCAGAATTCATTCCTAAATACGGATTATGATAACTATCTACAGTACCTAGGTGATGACCAATGATTTTACCTTCTTTCAAAAAATAAACATCTGGTACAGCAAGTCCCTTTTCTCCCTCTTCATTTTCTTCTAAATACTCATCTAATAATGAAACCAATTCTGTTTTTATGGAAGATAAGTCTACTTTATGAATATCTACATAGTAAAGGGTATCAATATGATTAGCTTGTACAGTATCAATTAAGATTGGTACGATATTTCTACACCATGGACAAGTATTATAGCCAAAATAGATAATACCTGTTTTTTCTTTGAAAAACGGAATGATTTCTTTTTCGTTTAAATACTGAATACCATTTTTCCATGGAATATTTACTTTAATCTTTTTACCATTATTGTATTCTATTTGATTGATATATTCATAAGAAATTTTAAAACGAATAGAATCATTTGTATAAAGCAAAATACCACTAGCGAGTAGAATGCCAATCACTACCATAATTATTATTAGTTTCTTTTTCATATTCATCATCCAATATCAGTATAACATAGAATCCCATAATTTTATATATGAGTTGGGTTAATATCAATATCGATTTTTACTTTTGAATTCGTTTTGTAATGATCGATTAATTGATTTAAAATAGGATAAATTTCCTTTTCCGTTTTATATTTTAGGACAATCTGAAAGCGATAAATGTTATTAATTCGAAAGACATTGGCAACACTAGGACCTAAAATAGTAGTATTGGGTAAATTTTTATGAAAGTATTCCCCAATCTTATTACTAGTGCTTTTAGCATCATCATACGATTTACTCAATATTCTTACAACTGTCAAATAATAGTAAGGTGAATAACCTAATTGATGTCTAATTGACATTTCTTTTGTAAAGAAACCTAAATAATCATGCGTTTTGGCATATTGAATGGCATAATGCTCTGGATTAAACGTTTGAATGAGTACTTTTCCCTTTTTATCTCTGCGACCACTTCTACCTGCTACTTGACATAGTAATTGAAAAGTAACCTCACTACTACGAAAATCGGGAATATTTAAACTAGTATCAGCATTGATGACACCTACTAGAGTTACATTGGGAAAATCGAGTCCTTTCGCAATCATTTGTGTACCAAGTAAAATGTCATATTCGCCTGCTGCAAAACTTTTTATAATGCGATCATGACTTCCTTTTCTACTAGTAGTATCGAAATCCATACGAATGACTTTTTGATTGGGAAAAAGTTTATGAAGTTCCTCTTCTATTTTTTCGGTACCAGTACCAAGTGTAGATAGAGATTTTTCTCTACATTCTGGACAACATTCATTTAATTTGGTTCCATATCCACAATAATGACAACGAAGGGTATTACTGCTTTTATGGTAAGTCAAACTAATATCGCAGTTAGGACATTTTTCTGTATATCCACAATTTTTACAAGATACAACGGAAGAATAGCCACGACGATTTAATAATAAAATGACTTGTTCCTTTTTCTCTAAAGTATCCTGCATAGCACTAATGAGTGAGCAAGAAAAATTACCAACCATTTTTTTTCTTTCCTGATTCATATCAATAATTTGAATTTCTGGTAAAGATCTATGATTGACTCTTTGATTTAATTCAATTAATTGATAGACATTTTTTTTGGCTCTTGCATAAGTTTCTAAAGTTGGAGTAGCACTACCTAGTACAACTGGACAATGATGATACTTTCCCCGCCATTTGGCAATATCTAATGCATGGTACTTAGGATTACAACTATCTTGTTTATAACTATCTGTATGTTCTTCATCAATAATAATAACTCCAATATTTTTTAAGGGAGCGAAAATAGCACTTCTAGCACCAATGACGATTTTAACTTCGCCTCTTGCGATTTTTCGCCATTCATCATATTTTTCACCATCACTTAAACGACTGTGTAAAATAGCGATACTATCTGTAAAACGATTTTGAAAACGAGAAACAATTTGCTCTGTTAAAGAAATTTCAGGTACTAAAACAATACTTTCCTTTCCTTCTTGTAAGAGTTTTTCAATAATTTCCATATAAACTTCTGTTTTTCCACTACCTGTTACCCCATGGATTAAAAAAACAGCATCGGTATTTTTCTGATCTAAGATAGTATCTACAGCTTTTTGTTGAGATGGCGTTAAAGGATATTTTTCTTTGAAATCAGATTCGTGATGTAAACGATAGACTTCCTCTTCTACTTCTTCGATGATTTCCTTTTTTAATAAAGTTTTGACACTACTAGTAGAGATGAGCTCTGCTTCTTTTTTGAGTAATCTACCCTTTGTTTGAATTTGATGGATAATTTCTCGTTGAGTATCTGTTAATTTTTCGGAAACTTCCTTTTTCAAAAGTAAGTAATGTGCCATTTTTTTAGATACGTTTACTCCTTGTTTTGCTTTTAGTGCCTTGGGAAGCATCGTTTGATAAGCAGATATCAAAGTAGATAAGGTCGTTCTTGAAATATATTTACCTAGTTCCAACAATTCTTGATTTAATACAATATCTTGATCGACAACATTCATAATTTCTTTTAATTCAAAACTGCTATCTACATAATCGGAAATTTCTAAAACAAACCCTTCTAAAATCTGATGAGCAAATGGTACGGTTACACGAATACCAATTTGAATTTGCGATTTCAATTTTTCTGGAACTAAATAATCAAAAGTCTTATCAATATTTTTATTTGATAGTTCTACCAAAACTTTAACAATCATATGTATTCTCCTTTCGATCAAAGTTCTATTTCATTCGTTTTTTTTATTATAATATTTTTTGATTACTTATGCTAGAAATTTCTTTCAATTATAAAAGGACAAAAAAAAAAAAAACTTGTCATGTAAGACAAGTGCATATCATAAATGGTGGGCCTGAATGGACTTGAACCATCGACCTCACGCTTATCAGGCGTGCGCTCTAACCACCTGAGCTACAAGCCCATTTAATCAATGAACATTTTCATTCTACTATATTTTTATTCTCTTGGCAAGTACTTTGCGATAAAATTTTTAGAATTTTTACTCTTTTTTGCCTTTTTTATAGATATTTAGACTACTGTTATCAAAAGCAGTAGTCTAAATATTATTCTTGATTAAAGAATTCTAAAATACGATCTCTACCGCTAATTCTTTCTGTAACTTTATGATTGCGAATTTTGATTAAAGTTGGATTACTTGCTTTTAAATCATCGATAGTATCTGGATATTCTGCATAATCTTCCCCTTCTTCTACTGCATATTCCTTATTAGGATGTTTTTCCAAATCTACAATATAGATAGGTAAAGCATTTTCCTGTTCTGTATAAGTATCTTTTAATGATAAATAATAACTAGCAAAAGTATCTGTAAAGTTAAATAATAAAACATAATACTCTTCTTGACTACGATTAAAAATCTCTCCTGCTAATATTTCATCATATTGAATAACAGTTTCTGCTTTTTCTTCTTGATCCTTATTTCCAAATTTAATTTCTCCTGTTGCAATAGCGGTTACAAAATAGGTTAATCCTAATACTAAGAGAACACCAAGTGCAATCTTGATTAGCTTTGAGTATTCCATATCACTCGTTGTATGAATTTGATAAGATTTGTTTTGTTTTTTCTTCATGTTTATCACCACGAATTTATTATAGCATGTTCTTTTCAAAATGAAAAGGAAAAAGAAATCCTTTTTCCATCACCTCTATTCTAAAATAAAACTGGAATTATTTTTAAAGGAGGTTTACAGATGAAGTTTACTTAGAATTTTACATATAAAAAGTTCAAGTAATCAGCTATAATTATAATTGGTTAAAAAATTAATTATAGAAAGAAGTGATTAACTTGAACAATGTATATTGTACTAAAAAGAAAGAAAAAAATAAACACTTAACCAAAGAAATGTATGAAAAAATTGAATCCGAATATAATCATTGGATTGCTGCTAAAGAAGTAGATTCTAAGAAAACTATATTTATGAAACAACTTGCTAGTTCAATTGGTACAACCTTATCAAACTTATATGAAATAATTAAAGATGGTTTAATTACTGTCAGAGATTATGAATATAGAGAAAGAATAGAATTTAATGCTAATACTGCATGGAATAAAAGAACTAAAAAATCAGTTGAAAGTAATGCCTCTAAAAGAAAATCTGCAAAAGACTTTATTCAATTAGTTATTAAAGAATTTAGAAGTGATTATAATATCAATTCAATAGATGAGATAATTAATGATTTTAAACTCAATAGAACTGATGAAATTGAAAATATGACTACAATATGTACTGCTACTTTCTACAATTATGTAGAAGATGGTAAAATTGAAGGATTTGATAAACATGAACTTCCAATGAAATGCAACAGAAAATCCAAAAATGAAAGAAAAGAAGGTAAGACAGAACCTAAAGGTACAAGTATTGAAAAAAGACCTTTTCAACCTAATGATAGAGATGAATTTGGTAATTGGGAAGGAGACACTATTGTAGGTAGTAGAACTATTCCAAACAGTGGTGCAGTCTTTACTCTAGTTGAAAGAAAAACAAGATTTCAAATAACTATTAAATGTAATGATAGAAAATCATTAACTATCTATAAGGCGGTTAAAAAAATTAAAAACAAATATCCTGAATTAAAAGATTATAAACTGAGTGATATATTTAAATCTATTACATTTGATAATGGTGTTGAATTTTCTAAATGGAAAGATATTGAAAAATATCTTAAAACAAAGTGTTATTTTGCTCATCCTTATTCTTCTTATGAAAGAGGATCTAATGAAAATGGTAATAAACTACTAAGATTATTTCTTCCAAAAGGATGTAACATTAACGATTATACTGATGAATATGTAATGAACGCTAATGAGCTTATAAACACAAAAATAAGGAAGATTCTTAATTATAAATCTTCCCTTGAATTATTCAATCTTGAGTTAGCCAAGCTAACTCAAATATAATCAACCAAATTATAGCATTACTTTACACTTTTTTATCAAAAATTCCGGTTTCTACTTGAAATTTGGCTCCTTTTTCCATCACTTTGTGAAACTGGTTTATTGATTATTTTCTACTCTTTTTACTTTTTTCTAAAACTAAAGTAGGATAACTTTCCTGCACATTCGAATCATCGGAACTTATTTCCATTAAATTGTCGTTCGTTTCATTGATAGTTATGTTTTTTATAAGTTTGCCATCTATATAGTTATAGTAAACACCATCAATCAAATACAGATCATCTTCGCAATCAAATTGATCAAGATTTTCATAAATCGTTATAGAAGCATTTCTTGGTAATTTTTGTAATAATTGTTCTTGGTAATCATAAATATAGGTATATCTTTTATCTTTTAATATCATGATTTGATCAAAGAAATCAATCATATCAAAAGTCTGATTGCTGACCAATTCGATATTGGTTTCTGTATATTCCCAATTCTTCATTTTTGCTAATTGATATTCTTTGCCCTTTCGTAAAGCAAGATAAAGGATATCTCTCCTTCTTGAACTTTGTCTATAACCTAATCCACTCATCTTAATTTCATTATATTCAACTGGTAAAAGGTCGTTTCCTAAGTGTCTGAATCCTTTTTTATTATTTTGTTCAAGTATAAAATAACATCCTTCCACATTCTTAATTCTATCGTACTCGGCTGGAACTATAGTAACATCATCATACGTCTTAGATAATACTAAACCATATTGATTATTTTTTTTGTATAGTAACCCCATTTCCCATAATTCTACCAGTTCGCAGTTAGAGATACTGGGTGTAAATGATTGAAATGGAGAAATTTCCCCAATATCCCAAAGTCCATCATGGCATAACGCAAAATATTGATATAGTATATGCTGAATCATCTGATATTTAGGTTTTATCAATTGATGACATTGCTGATTACCAACAAAAAGGCCAATCTTATCTTTTCTTTTTAAATAAAAAGCACCACTTTCCATCTCGGTGTCATCATAGGTAGGTGATAACGAAATAAATAAGATTCCATCTGTATCATAATACGTTTTTTCATAACCAATAATTCCCACTTTGTTATTTTTTACGATTTTAAATATATATTTTTGATAATCAAAGTTACCAGGTTGACTTTCTTCACTATATATTTTTTTGATTTCATCTGCATCTATTGATAATAGTAATTGGTGCACTGGACGAATAAATATTTTAGTATTATAAACATCGATGACATTCCCTTTTTTACAATATAAGAATTTTTGATTTTCCTCATCAATGGTAATCTGATCAAACGGTTCACTTAAACTTAAATTGGTATGTTGATCATCGCAGGCAAAATATTGTTTATGATCTTTGGTCAAAATAGCTATATGAGAAAAGTTTTCAATACAATCAAACTCTATAGGTATAATCAAACTATGTATTTCATCATATGAATTATAATGATAAATGCCTTTCTTATCATCTTTCGTAAGTACGAAATAGGTATCATTACAATCTTTTCCAAAGAATTCTACATCATCTAAAGGCATATCAAAGATATTATTTGATTGTCTATATGCATAATGATCAAATAAATGAATTTTACCATCTCTAGGTGATTTGATGGCTATAAGAGGATAATCACGATTAAATTGTTTAACCACTTCCCAATCATCCACTATGATTTTTTCATTTAAAGCATCATAAATTGTTATCGTTTTTTTATTTTCGTCTAATAATTCTTTTATTTGATAATAAAATTTGGCATCTACATCATCAATAATATCATAGTAATCTACATTACCAATGATCTTATTTGTTTTTACATTGAATAGTCCAGTCTTACCAGTTACTAATTTGATATAAGCAATATTTTCGATTACTGTCATTATTTGATAATGATTTGTTTCTTGATTCATAACACTTATTTTTTTCATATTTTCTCCATTTTTTCGCTCAGTGTAGTTTTCAACTAAGTACCTCATATCATATCACATTTTTTTGAAAAATCAATTATTTTTTAACACCCACTACTTAAATAAAAAGCAAGGTTAATAGGTAATTCATCCTAACCTTGCTTTTAGATTTTCTACTTCATCGTTGGAATTACATTTACGCTTCGTGCAATATCTAGTAATTCATCCTGACTCATAACATCAGAAACTAAGTAATATTCAACACCATTACTACTCCAAGTAATAGAACTATCTGTTAGTGCACCTACGGTATCAATTAATAAATAAGGTTCTCCATAAGTAGGAATAATTGAAAATTCTTCTTCTACACTTGCTGTTTCTTCTACTAATAGGAATGGTTTTTCTCCTTCAAATGTCATAATAACTCTTTCACCATCGGTTTTATTTACCTTTTCTTCAGAAGTTAATACGGTACCACTTGGAATATATAATGGATAGACAACATCTTCTAAAGAACTAGTAGTTGTTGTACCATTTTCAGAATTACTTTCTGGTTTATTTTCTTCTTGATTTTGACTATCTCCCATAATCTTATTTAAATCAAAGGTATCGCTACTAATTTCTGGATTTAAATCGATTGTAGCAAAATTCATAGTCATTTGGCTAACTTCATTTTCATCCATCACGCTAACTTTTTTTAAATTAAATTTTTTATCAAAGGTTACCATTTGTTTTACTAGTCTACGATTATTTGGATAGTTAACATCGGTTGTATAAATATAACTATTTTCATTTTCTATGAAATTGCGTTTCTCATCTTTTGCGATATCATCTAGAATGGATTGAATTAAATATACCTGAGAATTATTATATGGCCAATCACTTTGAAATTTAAAACTTTTATTTAATGATGGTGTTAAAACATAAACGCCATCTTCATTTTTTAAAATAATTTGTTCATGATTATTCGCTCTATTTTTTAAACTAACATAATATTTATCTTTTTTCTGATAAACTACTTTGACATCATAATTATAAACATCATCATTGTTTACAATTTCCAAATCACCTGTTAATTGATAAGCTTTTAAATTATCATATTTTTTTTGAATATCTTTCAATACATCATTATTATTATTCCCAAAACAACCTGTAATAAAACAACAACATACCAGCAACAACACTAAAAAAATTTTTTTCATTTTCACTCCTCTTTTCTTCAATTAATACTATGAATGAAAAAAATACATTATTCATGAATATTTTGGAAAAAAATGATTATCATAATACTGAAATATGAAAAGGAGGATTTTATGCAAACATTACAAAAAGTAGCACTAGCTCTTATTATAATAGGTGCAATCAATTGGGGACTTATTGGACTATTTGATTTTAACTTAGTTGAAACGCTATTTGGAACAGATAACGTTATCACAAAAATTGTATATGTTCTTGTAGGTATTTCTGGTATTATTGACATCAGCCTATTATTTAATAACTACGAATAAAAAAAAAGTACTGAGCTCAGTACTTTTCTTATGCTATTTTGCCTCTATTTTAATTTTAATTTTTTTCGTTTTAGATTCATATTTAAGTCGTAAATCACTACCCTTTACTTGAACTTCGACTTCATATTCATTTGGTCCATAGCCATTTAAATCGACAATTGCACTAATAGTATTTGGATCAACATTATTCACAACATCACTACTTCCACGCACAACTACTGTTACTTTACTATCACTTTCAGATACAGCATATGCTTTATAATTAGAATTCAAATTAATAATCGAAATTGGAAGATCTGTGATTTCTCTCGTAATGACATCATCCAACGTCACTTTTACAGAAACGGTTTTATTACTAATAGCACGAACACCAGATGGTTTTTCAATATTAATATTAAAAGTTTTATCACTTGATAAATTACTAACATCTATAGTAACAGGAATAGATTCGATAGCACTAATAACACTTTCTTCACCATAAATTGTTACTTTGGTAATAGAAGTGGTAAATTCTTTAATAGATTTTCCAAAAGCAATTTCTCCTGTTGGTACTACTTGAAGGGCTACTTCTTTACTTGGAGATGATATTTTAATTTGTGCATTAATACTTTCTGGCACAATTTCTACATCGACTGGTTTTCCATCTTCATCATAAGCAATTAATGGTACTTTTTCCAATGTAAAATTACCTACTTTAGGATTACTAATATCATCAATATCTACTAGTGCTTTCACATTAGCAACTTGTTTAAGCTTATAACTTGCACCCTTAATAATAATATCATTTCTACTTAAATCTACACTATCTAAAATTAAAGTACTATCTAGATTATCTTTATGTAAAACATCATAATCTAATTCTCTAGTTTCAGATACTTTCTCATATACCACAATATTTGCAGTAGAAGGATCTATCTTATAATCAATACTTTTTAAAGTTTTTAATCCTTGCGTATAATTTAAAGTTACTTTATGACTACCTGGTGTTAATCCTCTTAAATCTGCAGAAATGCTTAAATTGGAAGTATACTGTCTTGCTAAATATAAATCGGAAGTTCTTCCTATTAAAGTAACATCTACACTAGTAGGAAGTCCCTCAATCACATAAGCTTCTTCATTATATTCAGCGACTACCGGTTGATTATATAATACTTCTGCACTCTTATTCAAAATGGTATCAGAATTTTGATCAACAATCCAAAATATGGTAAAAGCAAATATTAAGGATAAGACAATTAAAGTCTGTTTTTTATTAATAAATTTTTCAATTTCTCTTCCATTATTTTTGATATAGTCTGTTATCAATAAGATAAACTTGGTAATTGGTGTAATTAACCATTTATCAAAAAACAGAATAATTTTTTTACCGATCTTCTTCATATATCTCTTCCTCATCTAATTCATCTAAATAATCTTCTTCTTGTTTTGGTCTTAATTCATCAATTAACATCATTCTGACATCATCGATTGATAGATTATAGAATAATTCTCCTTTAACAGCAATCGATACTCTTCCTGTTTCTTCGGATACTACTACGCTAATAGCATCACTTTCTTCAGTAATTCCCAAAGCTGCTCTATGACGAGTACCAAATTTCTTACTTACTTTAGAACTATTGCTTGTTGGAAATACAGCACCAGCACAGCTAATTCGATTTCCTTGAATAATTACACCACCATCATGAAGTGGATTATTTGGAAAAAAGATGGAGATTAATAAATCGCTAGATAAATCTGCATATACTTTTTTTGCTTTTTCGATATAATTAGCTAGGCTAATATCTCTTTCTAAAACGATTAATGCACCAATTCGAGCCTTTCTCAAATATTCAACTGCTGTCACAATTTCATATACTAATCGTTCTCTTTCATCTACGGTTAACACTTTGTGTCTACCTAACAATTGCGTTTTTCCAATTTGTTCTAGTACATTACGTATTTCTGGTTGAAAAATGATAATTAATGCTAGTGGTCCCCACATAATTACATATTCCAACAATAAGCCAATTGTTGTAAGACCAAAGACATCGCTTAAGATTTTTAGTACTAAAATAATCGCAACGCCTTTAAATAATAAAGTTAATTTTACATTATTTCTAATATTTTTTAAGATATAATAAATTGCTAACCAAACTAACGAAATATCGATAATTTTTTTAATAATAGTAATGATACTATCTAATGTCATAATTGATTCTTCCCTTCATACTCTTTTATTATAGCAAATAAAGACATAGTAAGCAAATACCATGTCTATTCTTTTTTTAAATTTGGATCTTCAAAAACAATTACTGGACTGGCTACTTCTAACGATTGACTTTGATTAACAGTACCTCCGACACCAATGCTTGCTTCTGGATTTGCAACTGGACTTGGTTGGGAAACATTAGGTGAAGTAACGGCAGATACTTGAGAAACTGGTTGTGGATTCACTATTGTTTGATTGGTTACGGGAACAGTTTGTTGAGTAACTACGGATTGATTAGTAATCGGAACAGTTTGCTGAGTAACTACAGATTGATTAGTGATTGGCATCGTTTGTTGAGTAGTTACTGTTTGATTAACAACAGGAACAGCTTGTGGTGTTCCAACCATCGTTACTGGTGGAATTGGCACTACTTCTTTTTGCTGATTGGTAACGACGGCTACTTTCGATTTTACCAATTTTTCCAATTTTTTTCTTTCCATTAAAAAGCCAATAATAGCCATTATCAAAATAATAGATAATATGGTTGTTCCTATATATAAAGGACCATCTAATACATCTCTAAAAAATTCAATCATCTTTGCACCCTCTTATTCTATTAAAAGTATAACATAAACTAAAATAAATGTAAAACCAAAGATAACAAAAATGAAAAAATCCTTATCAAATAAGGAATATTTCATGAGTTTCTGTATTCTACATCACTAAGCCACCATCTACCTGAATAATGGTTCCTGTTGTAAAGTTAGCATCATCACTTGCTAGATAAAGATATGCTCCTGCTATATCTTCCGGTTGTGCCATTTTCATTAATGGTGTCATTTGAATTAGTCGTTGTTTCATTTCTTCGGTAACAGATTCCTTCATCATATCAGTTCCCACTACACCAGGGGCAACAGCATTAACACGTATTTGATATTTGCCAAGTTCTTTAGCAAGAGATTTCGTAATGCCATTGACAGCAAATTTACTAGCAGCATAAGAAACTTGATTTCTGCCACCATTGATTCCTACCATCGAACTAGTATTAATAATCACACCACCTGTAGCTTTCATATATTTTACGACTTCACGAGTAGTTTTTAAAAGACCCAAAACATTGACATCAAACATTTCATAAAAATCTTCATCTGTAGAATCTAATATGGATTTTTCGGAAGTAATTCCTGCATTATTCACTAAGATATCAATATGACCCCAAGTACTGATTACTTTTTCTACCATCTTACAAATACTTTCTGTATCCTTCATATCAACACCAACTGGTAATAAATATTCTTCGAAAATAGAAAAACTTTCTTTTAATTTTTGTGTTGCTCGAATAGCATTTTCTTCAGTACTACCACAGATAACTACTCTAGCACCATTTTGTAAATATAGTCTCGCAATGGCATTGCCAATTCCTCTAGTACTTCCAGTAATAATAGCTACTTTATTTTCTAATTTCATATTCTTCTCTCCTATTTAAATTTATTATAGCACGTATTCAAGAAGAAATAGAAATAAATATTAAACTCTTAACACTTGACCTATACTTAGCGTATTACTTGTTAGATTATTTAGCTGTTTAATACGATCTACCGTAGTATTAAAACTTTTAGCAATTCCATATAGGGTATCTCCTGGTTGTACTGTATAAGTTCTAGTTTCCATATTACTACTTGTTGGAATTTGTAAGACTTGACCAATCGTTAAGATATTACTCGTTAGATTGTTGAATTGTTTGATTTGATCAACTGTTGTATTAAACTTTCTAGCGATTCCATACAAAGTATCTCCTGGTACTACTGTATAGGTTAGGATTCCCGTATCTGTACTACTTGCTGGAATTTGTAAGATTTGACCAATCGTTAAAATGTTACTCGTTAGATTGTTGATTCTTTTTAATTCCTCTACGGTTATATTAAACTTTCTAGCAATTCCATATAAAGTATCACCTGGTTGTACCGTATAAGTTCTAGTTGGCATATTCATATCTTCTGCTACTTTTAAAACTTGACCAATTGTTAAAATGTTACTCGTTAGATTGTTGATTCTTTTTAATTCTTCTACGGTTAGATTAAACTTTCTAGCAATTCCATATAGGGTATCACCTGGTTGTACCGTATAAGTAGATACTCCACTACTACTTTCTCCAGTCACACAAGAATTTAAGTTCCCATATAGAGAATTTAAAACATTCCAAGTTTGCGTATTGGTTGTTCCTGTTGTCGTTAAATCATTATTGTATTGAAAACGTTTTAAAGCATTTTCCGTTTCTAAATCAAAAGTAGAATTAATAGGACCTGTATAATATAACAGAGCCTTTAATTTGGTCTGCAATTCTCTTACTGCTTCACCTGTTGAACCAATACCCAAAGTAGGATTGGCACGAGTAGAAACTGTCGCTACTTCAGTGAAACGAAATAATAATTGCCACATAGCGTTATTGACAATTCCCGTTTCTTCCAAATTATATTCTCTTTGAAATGCTTTCACCCCTATTTTGGTTGCTAATCCAAAACTACCATTGACAACAGCATTATAAAAACCTAATATTTTTAACTTTTCTTGTAGTATTTTGACATTATTTCCCGTTGATCCTAATTTTAAATCTTCATTTAACATCCTATCACCTAATCAATTCTATTCATTTATTAGAAAAATATTATATATAATATAACGAGGTGAATTATGGCAAAAGGATATTTATTAGTTAATGTTTATGGAGATACCATTGCGAATCCTATCAAAAACGCTAATGTTGTAGTATCCAAAAATGGTAATAATCTTGTTACAACTACTACCAATGAAAATGGACAAACGGAAAAAATTACATTAGATACTATTGATAAGAGTTACTCGGAAAATAATCAAAAGGAGGTAAGACCCTATGAAACTTATGATGTTACAGTTTCTGCTTTAGGTCTTACGGAAACGAAAATTGAAGGTGTACAAATTTTTGATGGGATCACTTCCATTCAAAATATTTATTTAACTTCCATTGATGAAAATCCTAATGAAGAAGTATCAGAAGTAACTCCTAATACTTTATGGGGAGACTATCCACCTAATGTTGCCAAAGAAGAAAATAATCAAGAAACAGGGATTGCTCCTATTGTTTTAAGACAAGTTTTAATTCCTACTAATATCATTGTACATGATGGTAGTCCTAGTAATACGAGTGCTAAGAATTATACAGTACCCTTTTTAGATTACATTAAGAATGTTGCCAGTAGTGAAATTTATAGTACTTGGCCAAAGGAAACGATTAAAGCTAATATCTTAGCAATTATTTCTTTTACTCTGAATCGTATCTATACGGAATGGTATCCAAGTAAGGGATATAATTTTACGATTACATCAACTACTACTTATGATCAAAAATATACTGTCAATGGTACTATTTTTGAACCTATTTCGGATATGGTAGATGAAATATTTACAAATTATATTCGTAGTGGCATTCGGATGGAACCATTACTTGCCCACTACAAAAGTGAAACAAACGAAGAAGGATACTTAAGTCAATGGGGTTCTAAACAACTAGGAGATCGCGGATATAGTGCTTTAGAAATTTTAAGATTCTATTATGGTAGTAATATTAATATCTATGAAGCAGAAGTAACACAGGAATACCCTTATTCTTTTACTTCGATTTTAAAGGAAGGTGACTGTAGTTTAGATGTATATATTTTACAGAATACATTAAATTATATTAGAGGAAGTTACCCAGGAATTCCGGCGATTTCGAATCCTAGTGGTTACTTTGATCAAGATACCGAAAATGCCGTTCGTACTTTTCAAAGAATTTTTTCATTATCCCAAACGGGAGAAGTCAATTATCAAACTTGGTATAAAATGTCATATCTGTTATTAGCTGTTACGGATATGACCAATAGTATTTATAGTTAATTTTAAAATTAACATAATAATTTTTTTAAGAAAGAAGGTACATATGAACAATCAATTTTCAAATTTACCAAAAAACTGCTTTGTAATAGGGCCAACTGGTCCAATGGGACCAACGGGACCTCAAGGAGAACCCGGAAATACTGGAGTAGCCACTACCATTTTAGGTAGTTATGATAGTCTAGAAGAATTTCAAAAAGATCATCCTACCGGATATGAAGGAAATGCCTATATGGTAGAAGGAGATCTTTATATTTGGTTTCCAGAAAATCAAGAATGGGTCGATGTTGGCATCATTCGTGGTCCGAAAGGAGATCCAGGAGAAATGGGACCAATTGGTCCAACTGGTGCTGCAGGAAAAGATGGTACTGGAGTTACCATTTTAGGAAATTATAGTACAGAAGAAGAATTAAATCGAAATCATCCACAAGGATCCCCTGGAGATTCTTATTTAGTAGGAGACAATTTATTTGTTTGGTCAGAAGAAGAAAATAAATGGATTAATGTGGGAATGATTCGTGGTCCTAAAGGAGAAACTGGTCCTCAGGGAATCCAAGGCCCACCAGGACCACAAGGACCGCAAGGAATTGCTGGACCTTTAAATATTCCTATTGGTTTTTTCCTAACAACCGTAAAAGATTTAACTGGAGGTAGCGTTACTGTTTTGTCGAATGAAAATCTTCCCCTTGCCTCAAAAGAAATGGATACTTCTTCTAATTATTATCTAAATTCAGAAAATAATACGATTGTTTTTTATAAAGCAGGAATTTACAGAATTGATTTTTCCGCTATGATTCGTACGACAAATTCTAATGTTATTTCGATTGGTATTAAAAAGGTAGGCGAAAATATTGTATATGCTGGTACTTCAGTTTGGGGAAATTCTACGACCCCTACTTTAGTTACTGGTTATGGTATTTTAAACTTACCCCAGGAGAAACAATGGCTACAATTAACCAATTTAGGAAAGGATTCTATTATCATTCAAAGTCCTTCTATGGATAATTTGATAACGGAAGCCGATGTAGTGAGTCCTGCTGTTACTATTAGTATTCAAAAACTGCAATAAAAAAAATAATATCATTTTTTTGATAGGTTCTATAATAAATAGTGTTGGTGAATAAAAATCACTAACACTATTTTTTAGTTCATAAAACAGAGTCATTATCAGAAACTATGATACAATGTAATTGCTTAATAAAACATTGAAAGGATCTGATTAAATGACTCATACTGATTATACTAAAAATATTTTAAATATTAAAGATGATAATGTTTATTTTTATAAAATCTCTATTCTAAAATAAAACTGGAATTATTTTTAAAGGAGGTTTACAGATGAAGTTTACTTAGAATTTTACATATAA